>NZ_FNKQ01000003.1:600000-862425 GCF_900100875.1 Halopelagius longus
GCGCTCACGTCGTCGTGCGTCGAGAGCGGGTTACAGCCGGTGATGGCCACTTCCGCGCCGCCGAGAGCCAGCAGTTCGACGAGGTTCGCCGTCTTCGCCTCGACGTGCATCGCCATGCCGATAACCTGCCCGTCGAACGGTTTCGACTCGGCGAACTGTTCGCGGAGTTCCTGCAGGATGGGCATGTGCTGAAGCGCCCAGTCCATCTTCCGTCGGCCCTCCTCGCGGGCTTCCTCGACGTCGTCGAGGTGGCCGCTTATCGGAGCGTAGGTGGAGTCACTCATGCGCCTCGATTCGGGCAGGGCCGGGAAAATCCTACCGAAGGCGGAGACGAGAACGGTGTGAGTCGGTGTCACGCGGCGGAAGACGCCGGGGGAGACGGCACCGACCGCGACGTTCCTCCGTACGGATAGATTCAAATCCCACCTTCGCGCAGGTACACGGAAGCGATGCTGGTCACCCGCGCCGAAACGGATATCGACGTTGACGAACGGAGTTCGTCAGGCCACCAGACGTAGTCTGGTGACGTCTCCGACGCCGACCTCCTCACGCTCATGGGGTCGGAGGCCGCGAACGCGATACTCCGCACCGTCGCGGAACCGATGACGGTCAAGGAGATTCACCAGTTCGCGGAGGTGCCCCTCTCGACGGCGTACCGCGAGGTGAACCGCCTCGCGGAGGCGAACCTCCTCGAAGAACGACTTCAACTCGACCCGATAGAGGGGCGACACGTCAACCGGTACGTCCGCACGTTCGACACGATAGAGATACGAATGACCGACGAGGGCATCGTCGTCCAACTGCTCTCCTAAATCCGCGTCCGCCGCGCCTCAGTCGTCGTCGAGGAGGTTCGCGTCGCGGGCCGACTCGTATCGCTTCTCGACGTTCGCCCAGTCGACGACGTTCCAGAACGCGTCGACGTACTCGCTGCGGTTGTTCTCGTACTGGAGGTAGTAGGCGTGCTCCCAGACGTCGAGGACGAGAAGCGGCGTTCCGCCCTGCACGACGAGTTCGTCGTGGTTCTCCACCTGCGTGACGAGCAGCGAATCCGAGCGGTGGTCGTAGAGGAGCGTTCCCCAGCCGGACCCCTCGACGTTCGAGGCGGACGCGGAGAACTCCTTGCACATCGCCGCGAACGACCCGAAATCCGTCTCGATGCGGTCGGCGAGGGCACCGCTCGGTGTCCCGCCGCCGTCGGGCGACATGTTCTCCCAGAAAATCGTGTGGAGGATGTGCCCCGAGAGGTTGAACGACAGGTCGCGCTTGACGTGTCTCACGCCGTCGAACTCGTCGGCCTCGCGCATCTCCGCCAGCGTCTGTAGGGCCTCGTTCGCCCCGTCTACGTACCCCTGATGGTGGGTGTCGTGGTGCAGCGTCATCGTTCGCTCGTCGATGTGCGGTTCCAAGGCGTCGTAGTCGTACGGAAGCGGCGGGAGTCGATACGCCGGGCCGTCTCCGTCGTCGTCTCCGGTCGCCGCGGCGACGTCCGTGCCGAGGAGTGTCGCGCCCGCGGCGACGCCGACGCCTCGAAGGACCGTCCGTCGTTCGAGTTCGGGAAGCGACTCGGACCGAAGGTGGGAACCATCTGTCATCGTTCTTCGGTCCCTCGTTCAGCCGAGCGATTGATTAATCTAATTGACATTTCTGGGACTGTCGCTCCGCCGGACAGATACTGTCAACTAGTTGTCTCAACGGGGTCGGTCGGTTACTCCGCTCGCTCGACGAGGGACGCGGCGCGTTCGCGCGCCTCCGCGACGACGCTCTCTTCGTCCAGCGTCAGAATCTCGCGGTCCCGCATGAGGACGCGCCCGTCGCAGACCGTGTGGCGAACGTCCGACCCGCGGACGGCGTAGGCGAGGTGGCTCACGTCGTCGTGTCTCGGCGCGAGGTGCGGCGCGTCGAACTCGACGACGGCGAGGTCCGCGAGTGCGCCCGGTTCGATGCGACCGGCGTCGATACCGATGGCCTCTGCGCTTCCGGCGGTGGCCGCCTTCACGGCCGCGGCGGCGGGGACGGCGGCGGCGTCGTCCGCGCCGAGTTTCCCTAGCATGGCGGCGTCGCGCAGTTCGTCGAACATGTCGAGGTCGTTGTTCGACGCCGCGCCGTCGGTACCGATGCCGACGGTGACGCCCGCGTCGAGCATCTGCTGGACCGGCGCGATGCCGGAGGCGAGTTTCATGTTCGACGCCGGACAGTGGACGACGGCCGCCCCGCGCTCTGCGAGGAGTGCTATCTCCTCGTCGTCGGTGTGGACCCCGTGCGCGAGGAAGTCCGACTCCGCGAGCATCCCGACGTCGTCGGCGTACGAGAGGGGGCGTTCGCCGCGTTCCGCGACTATCGGCTCCACCTCGGCGGTCGTCTCGTTGGCGTGGAAGTGGACCGGGATGTCCTCCTCGCGCGCCGTCTCGACGCCCTCGCGGAGGAGTTCCTCGCCGACGGTGGTCAGAGAGTGGGGCATGAACGCCGTCGAGACGCGCCCCTCGGCCGCGCCGTCGAACTCGCGGGCGACGCGGAGGCTCTCCTCGACGTCGGCGGCGGCGTCCTCGTCGTCCTTGGCGACGGTGACGACGCCGTGGCCGACGCGGGCGCGGACGCCCGCCTCCTCGACTGCGGCGACGACCTCGTCCACGTCGAAGTACATGTCCGCGAAGGCCGTCGTCCCCGAGCGAATCATCTCGACGATGCCGAGTTTCGCCCCGGCGCGCACGTCACCCGGTTCGAGGGCGGCCTCCGCCGGCCAGATGTCCTCCCGAAGCCACGGGTCGAGCGGTTTGTCGTCGGCGTACCCGCGGAGGAGCGTCATCGCGACGTGGGTGTGAGCGTTGACGAGTCCCGGCATCACCAGACAGCCCTCGGCGTCGAGGGTTTCGTCCACCTCGTACTCCTCGGCGACGTCCGGGCCGACGGCCTCGATGCGGCCGGTGCCTCGGTCCGCCACCACGTCCGCCCGTTCGACGGTCAGGTCGGGACGGAGCGTCCGCCCGCCCGCGACTAACAGCAGATTCGTCATACTCGACCGTTTCCGCTGGCGGGCGTATCACTCCATCGGACGCACTCGACGGAGAGAAATCGCCGAGTACGACGGTTCGAGACGTCGACTAGTGCGTTTCCCGAACATCGAGAATCGGCGGGCTTCTTAGGGTGGGGGACGAACGACTCACCAATGTTGTCGCCAGCACACGCGGGTGCCCACGGAGGGTACGACGGACCGCTCACGGCGGTGTTGCTGCTCGCGGGAGTCGGGTCGCTCGTCGTCGCCGGCCTCGCACTGGGCGCACTCGCCCGGAGACGGTCGCGTTCGTTCCTGCTCGTGGCGCTCGCGCTGGTGACGCTCGCGGCGCGGACGGCCGTCGCCGGAGCGACGATGGCGGGGATGGTGGAGACGTCGGCGCACCACCTGCTGGAACACGGCCTCGACGTCGTCATGGCCGGCCTCGTCATCGCGGCCGTCTACTACGCGCGACGGACCGAACGCGCCGCCGGAGGAAACCAGAGATGACCGAGACACGCACACAGATAACGGACTACATCGGGTCGCACCCGGGCGTTCACTTCAACGAACTCGTCCGTTCGTTGGACCTCGCGCCGGGGCAGGCACAGCACCACATCCGCCGCCTCGTCGGCGACGGTTCCGTCAACCGCGCGGAGTACTACGGGAGAACCCACTACTACCCGCCGGAGTTCGACGAGTGGGAGCGCGCGACGCTCGCGCTGTTCCGCCGGGAGACGGCGCGCGACGTTCTCGGCGTCCTCCTGCGGGAGGAGGCCGCCAAACCGGACGACGTGGCCGAGGAACTGGACATCGCCCGCAGCACCTTGGAGTGGCACCTCGACCACCTCGTCGAGCAGGACATCGTCCGCAAGGAACGGGACATCCGCAACCGCGTGACGCTGGTCCTCGAACACCCCGACGAGACGGCGGAACTCCTCGCCCGCGTGTCGCCGTCGCTCCCGGGACGGTTCGTGGACCGCTTCGCCCGCCTCGTCGATTCGCTCTTGGAGGGATAGCCCGCGCCGGCGGGCGTCGTTCAGTCGAACCGGTCGAGGAACCCCGCCGCCGCAGTCGAGCGGGGCGGTCCGGAGCCGTCTCCCACCCGCAGGTACCGCGCCCCGGCGAGCATCACGGTCACCGAGAAGACGGCCGTGAGGCTGTTCAGAATCAGCCAGTTCGTCGAGAAGCCGTGCCGGACGGTGACGAACGGCGCGAGGAGGAAGACGCCGCCGGTGACGTAGTCCAAGAGGATGTGCGAGAGGAACCCCACCGCCGCGGCGCGCCACGGTCCGAAGTACGAGAGGACGAGAACCACCGCGACGCCGGTGAACACCGAGTGGGTCACCCCCCGATGCGCCCACGTGGACCCGGCGACGTAGCCCCAATCGACGAGGGAGGGGAAGACGTACGAGTCGATGTCGGGGAACGCGGCGGCGAGTGCCGCGACGAGGTACGGTTCCGGTCGTTCCGCACGGAAGCAGAGGAACGCTAACGCCAGACCGACGAGAACGTGGACACCGTGGGCGACCATACCGCGGTAAGAAGGTGCGCGGAGGATTAAACGGTGCGCCAGAAGCCACTTCCGGCGAGCGAAAGGCACACGTCGGCGGGCGCTGACTCCGAGGTATGCGCATCGCCGTGCCCAACAAGGGCCGCCTGCACGACCCGAGCGTCGAACTCCTCGAACGCGCCGGACTCCACATCGAGGACGGGACCGACCGGAAGTTGTACGCGAACACGGTGGACCCCGACGTGACGGTCCTGTTCGCCCGCGCCGCCGACATCCCCGAGTACGTCCGCGACGGCGCCGCGGAGGTCGGAATCACCGGACTCGACCAAGTGCGGGAGTCGGGCCACGACCTGACGGAACTGGTCGATCTGGAGTTCGGCACCTGCCGCCTCGTCCTCGCGGCCCCCGAGGACGGCGACATCGAGACGGTCGAAGACGTGGACGGGAAGACGGTGGCCACGGAGTTCCCCCACATCGCGCGGGAGTACTTCGCCGAGAAGGGCGTCGACGCCGACGTGGTGGAGGTGTCGGGCGCGACGGAACTGACGCCGCACGTCGAGATGGCCGACGCCATCATCGACATCACCTCGACGGGGACGACGCTCCGGGTGAACCGCCTCGCGATAGTGGACGAAGTGCTCGAATCGTCGGTTCGCCTGTTCGCCCGTCCGGACGTGGTCGAGGACCCGAAGGTCGAGCAGTTGGCGACGGCGTTCGAGTCCGTCCGCGCCGCAGAGGACAAGCGCTACCTGATGATGAACGCGCCGCGGGAGAGACTCGACGACGTGCGCGAGGTCATCCCGGGTCTCGGCGGGCCGACGGTGATGGACATCGCCGGGAGCGACGACGCCGACGACGGAACCGCGTCCGGCGACGTGGCCGTCCACGTGGTCGTGGACGAACGCGACGTGTTCGAGGTGGTCAACGACCTGAAGGACGTGGGCGCCTCGGGCATCCTCGTCACCGAGATAGAGCGGTTGGTCGAGTGAGCGACGGGCCGCGCGAGGGCCGAGTCACCGACGTTCGTCGGTCGTCGGCGCGGTTCGTCGCCGCCCGTCGCCGGTCGTCCCCTCTCTCCCCTCCTCGCGCCACCTGAGGTCGGGTCTCAGCAGGCCGGGCGCGACGCGGGCCGACCCGTACCGGGCGCGGACGTAGGCGACGACGAGAGCCGTGCCGAGGAGCACCGCACCGACACCGAGAGCGCCCGCCTCCGGGCCGAACGCGCCGCCGGTGACGGCGTCCGGGCCGGTCTCTCGGGTCGCGACGACGCTCGTCTGGATGCCGAGACCGCTGACGGAGAAGCCGTAGACGCCGCCCTGAAACAGGTTCCACGTGATGTGGAGGCCGACGGGTATGGCGAGTTCGTCGGTGAGGACGTACCCCGCCGCGAGGAACACGCCCGCCAAGGAGATACCGAGCGTGCTGACGAGCGTCGCGTTCGGGTTGGTGAGGTGGGCGAAGCCAAACGCGAGCGAGGAGACAACGACGGCGACGGCGACGGCCGCGCGGTTCGAGACGTAGCCCGCGAGTCCCTCGGCCACGTTCGTCAGGAGGTACCCGCGAGCGACCAGTTCCTCGGCGAACCCGACGACGACGAACTGGAGCGCGAGAACCGCCATCCCGGCGGCGAACCCGCCGGTCCGCGGCCCGCTAACGAACGTGCCGGTGACGCGAACCCACCCCGCGAGGAGGGCGAGAAGGAAGATGGCGGTCATGAGGGCGGCCCCCAGAAGGAGGCCGAAGCCGAGGTCTATCCACCAGTCGCGGTCGAACCCGAGTCCGGCGTCCGCGAACGTCCGCCTGTCGAGGAGGGCCGCCGCCGCGAGGACGGCGACGCCCGGGGCGGCCGACCCGCCGACGGCGAGGACGACGAGGACGGGGAGCGAATCGTTCAGAGGGGTGAACGCGTTCACCGCGAGACTGAAACCGAAGAGGGCGACGAAGACGAGAACGACGGCGACGAGGAGGCGAATCGGGGAGCGAAGCCGCCGTTCGTCGGCGTTCCAGACGAGGGCGCGGGCGCGCATGCGGTGAGATGCACCGCGGGACGGTTTGAAGCCTGCGGAATGTCAGCGTCCCAACTCGTCTTACGAGGGGGCGGTAGAGAGCAGCATCAACCCGGCGAACAGTACCGCGCCGAGGATGACCGAGACGACGAAGTGGACGAACGTGACGTAGGCCGTGAGTCCGTTCGACCGCCCGTAGAGGGCTTTCACCGTCGCTGCATCGAGGAGGAGGGCGAGGGCCACGCCGGCCAGAGACGGGAGGCCGTACGTCGTGAACACCACCGCGACGGCGGCGGGGACCGACCCGACGACGAGCGATTTCCGCGCGGACACCTCGCCGAGAACGTTCCGCGCCGCGAGGAACGCGGTGACGGAGAGGAACAGCGCGAACGACGCGAACGTTCCGGCGACGGCGACTGCACTGCCGACTGACCCCGACTGCAGGACCGCGACGCCGTTGGACATGTACGCGGCGACGAACGCCGAGAACTTATGTACGTCCACTTCGGCGCGACGCGACCCGGGGACCGGCGGCGCGGGCTATCCCTCTAAGAGACCGAGTTCGCTCAGTCGAGAGACGATTTCGTCCACCGCCTCCTTCGCGTCCGAGGGGTGTTTACCGCCCGTGATGACGAGTTTTCCCGACCCGAAGAGGAGTGCCACGACGCTCGGTTCGTCGAGTCGATAGACGAGACCCGGGAACTGCTCGGGTTCGTACTCGATGTTCTCCAACCCCAGACCGATGGCGATGGCGTTGAGGTTCAAGTTCCGCCCCAAATCGGCCGACGTGACGATGTTCTGGACGGTGATGTCCGGCTCCTCGTCCACCGGAATCTGCAGGTCGCGGAGCTTGTCGAAGACGATGTGAAGACTCTCGTGAACGTCGTCCGTGGACTTCGCGCCCGTACAGACGATTTTCCCCGACCGAAAGATGAGCGCCGCGGACTTCGGGTTCTGCGTTCGGTAGACCAGACCGGGGAACTGCTCCGGGTCGTAGTCCGCGCCTTCGAGGTCCATCGCCACGCTCTGAAGGTCCAATTCCTGACCGATTCCGGTCGAGGCTACGACGTTCTCGATGTTGATCGTGTCCTTGGGGTCGGTCATGTGACAACTTAAACGACGTATTTAACCTTTAAAAAGGTTGGTGCGGAACCTGACAGATATCGTCACCGCTGAAGCACGCGGATGTTCTGGAGCGTCACCACCACGCCGACGAGAGCGACGGCCCCGGGAATCGCCGGGCGAACCGGCGACGATCCGACGAAGAGATAGCCCGCGAGGAAGCAGCCGAACGCGGCGGCCTTCAGCAGGGCGAAAGAGACGAGCGGCGAGAGCGGCGCGGCGAAGACGCGTCTGACGATCGGGTTTCGCTCCTCGGCGTCGGGGCGCGACGCCGCCGCCACGGTGGTCACGTAGTCGCCGACGCCGTAGAACACGACTGCGAGGGCCCACAGCACGGCTTCGAGCGGAGACGGCGCGGGGGCGGGGGAGAGCGAGACGACGTCGAGGGGAACACCCATCGTCGAAGTAGACACCTTCGAACGCCTTCCCTTTTCGCCCGCCTCCCGGAACGCGTCGCCCCTCTCGCGCGCCCTGCGTCGGCGCGCCGCCCCGCCGCATCGACACCCTCATGGCCGCCGCCGGACACGTCCGACCGTGTACTGCCTCGAACTCGCAGGCGAACCCGACGACGAGGCGTTCGCCGCGCTCGAAGCCCGACGCGCCGCCGCGGACGCCGTCTCCGTCGTCGCGCCGGGCGTCGCCACGGCCCGCGGCGTCCGAACCGAACGCGTTCGCCACCTCGCGTACACCCACCGCGTCAGCGAACTCGTCGGTCGGACGGACGCGAGCGTCGAGAGCGCCGTCGCCCTGCTGGAGGCGGCGTCGATAGCGCGAGAGGGGTCGGTGGCCGTTCGAGGCCGAAACGTCCGGGCGACGGCCGACGCGAGTACCAGCGAGGCCGAACGCGAACTCGGCGGCGTCCTCGTGGACCGGGGGTTCTCCGTGGACTTGGAGGACCCCGACCACGAACTCCGCGCGGTGTTTGCCGGCGAGGCGTGTTACCTCGGGTGGGAAGTGGCCCAGAGCGTCCGCGACTTCGGCGAGAGGCGGCCCACCGACCGGCCGTTCTTCCAACCGGGGAGCATGGCCCCCCTCGACGCCCGCGCGTACGTCAACGTCGCCGCCGGGCGGTCACTCCCGGACGCGACGGTTCTCGACCCGATGTGCGGCACCGGAGGCATCCTCGTGGAGGCGGCCCTCGTCGGCGCGCGCGCCCTCGGAAGCGACGCCCAGTGGAAGATGGCCCGCGGCGCACAGGAGAACCTCTCCGCACTCGCCCCGCGGGACGACTGGGAGGTGGTCCGCGGCGACGCGACGGACCTGCCGTTCCGCGACGACGCGGCGGACGCTATCGTCTTCGACGCCCCCTACGGTCGACAGTCGAAAATCGCGCGGCACGAACTCTCTGACCTCGTGGGCGGCGCGCTCTCGGAGGCGGCGCGGGTCGCCCCCTCGGCGGTTCTCGTCGCCGACCGGTCGTGGGAGGACGCCGCCGAGGACGCCGGGTGGCGCGTCGAAGAGCGGTTCGTGCGGCGGGTCCACCGCTCTCTGGACCGCCACGTTCACGTCCTCGAACGGGTTTAGCGCGGTTTTGCCCGCTCTCGGCGTCTGTACAGGTAGTACGCCAGCGACGGCACCGAGACGAGGAACAAGGGAGTGAACTCGACGGCGGCGAAGTGGACGACGCCCGCGAGTCCCCACGCCCACGTCGGCGTCCACTCTCCGGCCCTGCGAAGGGCCCGCACGTCGAGGAGGAGAGACGCGAGGACGACGACGGCGACGAGGACGCTCACCCCCTGCGCGAGGGCGACGAGAGCGAACGAGGCGAGGCCGAGGGCGACGTTCGGGTCACCGGCGGCGGTAGAGACGGCGACGAATCGGCGGGCGGCGACTTCGGCCAGGAACGCGGTGCAGACGACGACGGGGAACGGGGCGACGCCGTACCACCATCTGGAGGGACCGGGCACGGGTCGAGAGTCGCCCGAGGGAAAGATAATAGTTGGCTACTCGTCACGTCTCGCGACGACCGATTCTCCGGCGCGGAGCGTGTCGCCCACCTCGACCAACACGTCCTCGCGGTCGTAGACGGGCGGGAGCAGCACGTCGGCGCGACTGCCGAAGTCGATGTGGCCGATTCGCTGGGCGCGCGTCAGGTCGTCGCCCTCCTCGACGTACGGGTGGATTCTGCGGGCGAACGCGCCGGCGATGAGCGACAGTTCCGCCGGTCCCTCCGGAGTAGAGACGTCAACGTCCACGCGTTCGTTTCGCTCCGACTCCTTCGAGAACGCCGGGCGGTGCGCGCCCGGTCGGTGGGTCACGCGTTCGACGGTGCCGTCGAACGGCGCGCGGTTGACGTGCACGTCGGTGACGTTCATGAACACGCCGACGCGAATCTGCTCGTCCTCCTCGCGGACGACGGAGACGCGGCCGTCGGCGGGGGAGACGACGCCCCACGTCGACGGCCGCCGTTCCGGGTCGCGGAAGAACCAGAGCGTGAACGCGCCGACGGCGAAGGCGACGGCGGCGGCGGGCGGCGCGACGACGGAGAGGGCGGCGGCGGCGAGGAACGCGGGGAGGGAGAACCGCCGGACGCCGGGTGCGAATCGCATCTACGCCAGCGACTCCTCGTCGAGTTCCGTCTGGCCGGCGGCCCACGCAGAGAGGAGATGCGAGAGGTGCAGGCGGGCGTCGAGTCCCTCCGCGAGGTCCAAATCGACGCCGCCGGCGAGGCGGTGGAGGCGAATCAGGTCGTCGTCCCCGAACTCCTCGGGGTAGGTGTCGGCGACGCGGAGGATGTCGCGGAGCAGTTCCTGTCCCTCGTACCCCTCGTCGTCCAGAAGCGTCGTGAGCGTCTTCCGGGCGTCCCGAATCTCGCCCTCGCGGGCCGTCTCCAGTACGTCCTTCAGGTCGTCGTCGTGGCCGACGGCCGAGAGCGCTTCCTGTGCGGCGTCCGTCGTTATCTCGCCGTCGCCCTCGATGGCGGCGTTCTGCGCCGCGAGGATGGCGTGGCGGAGGTCCCCGTTGGCCTTCGAGGCGACGATGTCGAGGGCCATCTCCTCGTAGGTCACCTCCTCCGCGTCGGCGACGTCGCGGAGGACGCCCTTCGTCTCCTCCGTCGTCGGCGCGCGGACGGGGACGGGGAAACACCGCGAGCGAATCGGCGGGATGAGTTTCGTCGGTTGCCGCGTCGTGATGACGAACTGCGTCGTCCGGTGGTGCTTCTCCATCACGCGGCGAAGCGCCTGCTGGAAGTCCTCGCGGATGGCCTCGGCGTTGTCCAAGAGGATGGTCTTGTACTCGCCGGAGACGGGCGCGTAGCCCGCCGACTCCTTCAGCACGCGGTTTATCATGTCGCGTTTCGCCATCCGACTCCGGCCGGTGAGGAACTGCGCGAACCGGGGGTCTTGGCGAATCTGCTTCTTCGTGCGGCCGAAGAAGTCGGCCACGTTGATCTCGACTAAGTCGTTGTCCGGGTCGTCGTGCGCCTCGCGGGCGAGTGCCCGCACGGCGGCGGTCTTTCCGACGCCCGGCGGCCCCTGCAGTATCAGGTTCATCGGTTCGTCCACGGTTCGGCCCAATCGCTCGCGAACCTCCGCCTGCGGGAGGTCGGACAGCGACGGGGCGTGCGTCTCCGTCCACAGGGGCGCGTCCATCGGTCGGTGGTAACGGTCGGACGGTAAGAAACCCTACGACTCGGACTCCGTCTCCGTCTGCGCCTCTCGCGCCGCGCGTTCCGCTCTCGCGCGTCGGACGCGCTCCCGGGCGTCCTCCGGCGTCTCCGTCTCCAAGAGGAGTTCGAGTTTCCGCTCGAACTGTTCCTCGGAGAGTTCGCCCCGCGCGTACCGGTCGCGGATTCGGGCGAGGGCGTCGTCGAACTCGGTGTCGCCCTCGTCCTCGTCGGCCGTCCGTTCCGCGGCGTCCGTCGTCCGGTCGGCCTCCGCGTTCGCCGAGTCGAGTTGGTGCTTTCGCAGGAGCGCCACCAACGGGACGACGACGGCGAATCCGATGACGAACACCATCCAGAACGGCTGTATCGGAACGATTCCGACCATCGAGGCGAGACCGAGGCCGACGACGAGGAGGCTCGTCGCCTCGACGATGGGGTCGTCGTCGAGGGAGGCGTCCTCCCAGTCGTCACCCCAGTCCCCTCCCCACCACTGGCTCCGGTCACTCATGTCATCGATATTAGAGTCCGCCGCGAATAAAGCCACGTCTCGCTCGGCCGGCGCGTCGCCGACGTCCCCTCCGTCGGGTCGCCGTCCGCCGATTTCCTCGCCTCGCCGATTCGACACGGTTTACCGCCGTCGCGCCCGAGCAACGAGCATGTCGATGCGCGTGACGTTTCTCGGGACCGGCGGTGCCGTGCCGACGACGGAACGGGGTCCGAGCGCCCTCCTCGTCGCACGCGAGGGGGAGCGACTGCTGTTCGACTGCGGCGAGGGGACCCAACGGCAGATGATGCGGTTCGGAACCGGCTTCTCCGTCTCCCACCTGTTCGTCACGCACCTCCACGGCGACCACGTCCTCGGGATTCCCGGGCTGATACAGACGTGGGACTTCAACGACCGCGAGGAGCCCATCGCGATACACGCGCCGCCGGGGGGAAAGCGGCACCTCCAGAGCCTCGTGAACGCGGGCGGTTACCAACCGGGCTACCCCGTGAACATCCACGAGGTGCGACCGGGGAGCGTCGCACTCTCGGGCGACGGCTACGAGGTTCGGACGTTCGAGACGGAGCACCGAAACGTCCGGTCGATGGGGTACGCACTCGTCGAGGACGACAGGCCGGGGCGGTTCGACCGCGAACGCGCGGAGGAACTCGGCGTCCCCGTCGGTCCCGCGTTCGGCCGCCTCCACGCCGGCGAGTCCGTCGAACTCGACGACGGCACCGTGGTCGAACCCGAACAGGTCGTCGGCGACCCCCGACCCGGGCGAACGCTCGTCTACACCGGCGACACCCGACCCGTCGGCGGCACCGTCGAGGCGGCCGACCGACCGGACCTCCTCGTCCACGACGCCACCTTCGCCGGCGACTGGGCCGAACGCGCGCGGTCCACCGGCCACTCCACCGGCCGGGAGGCCGCCGAGATAGCGAACCGCGCGGGGGCGCGACGACTCGCACTCACCCACATCTCCTCCCGATACGCGGGCGACCCGACGCCGATACTCGACGAGGCCCGCGAGGTGTTCGAGGGCGAGGAGGTGTTCGTCCCCGAGGACGGAGAGAAGATGGAGATTCCGTACCCCGACGCGGACGCCGACTCGGAGTAGTTCGCGAACCAGTACCACACATCGCGTAGCCTTTTGAGCGACGCCGCCGCACCGACTCGCATGAGCGCGGAGAACCGCTTTCACCTCGTGGACGTGTTCGCCGAACGCCGGTACGCCGGGAACCAACTCGCCGTCGTGGAGGACGGCGCGTCACTGAGCGACGAGGAGATGCTCGACATCGCGCGGGAGATGAACTACTCGGAGACGACGTTCGTGGAGACAGGCGAGGAGCGAAACGGCGGGTACGACGTGCGCATCTTCACGCCGAAGGAGGAGATTCCGTTCGCCGGACACCCGACGCTCGGCACCGCCGCCGTCCTCCGCGAGGAGTTCGGGGCCGGCGAGGAGGTGACGCTGAACCTCCCCGTCGGGCGGATTCCCGTCGAAGTCCGCGAGGCGGACGGCGAAGAACTGCTGTGGATGACGCAGAACCCCCCGGAGTTCGGCGAGACGGTCGAACCCGAACGCGTCGCCGAGGTGCTGTCGCTCGACGCCTCGGACGTCGACGACGAGTGGCCGGTGCAGGTCGTCTCTACCGGCCTCCCGGCGGTGCTGATTCCGCTGACCGACCGCGACGCCCTCGAACGTATCGCGGTGGACCGGCGGGCGTACGACGAACTGCTCGACGACGTGGGCGTCGAGAACCTCTTCGCGTTCTGTCCGGACCCGAGGGACGGGTCTCACGACTTCGCGGCGCGGATGTTCGCCCTCGGGTACAACGTGCCGGAGGACCCCGCGACGGGGAGCGCGAACGGGTGCCTCGCGGGCTACCTCGCGCGGCACCGCTACTTCGACTCCCCGGAAGTGAGCGTCACCGTCGAACAGGGGTACGAGATGGGACGCCCGTCGCTCCTGCATCTCGAAGCGCACGACGAGGCGGAGGCAGAGGCGAGGGACGACGGCGAGGCGCGAAGCGACGGCGACGTGACGGTGCGCGTCGGCGGGCGCGTCGTCCCCGTCGCGGACGGAACGCTTCGGTAACCGACTCGGACCGCCGACGCGGGGACGCCGCCTCTCAGTCCCGCGAGGCGAGAGCGAGGCAGTCGCCGCAGTAGTCGTTCTCCCCGTCGTCGAGGAGGACGAGTGGGACGCCGAGGACGACGCCCTCGCGGACGTACCGTCGGCGAGTCGTCGCCGGGGACCCGCACTCGACGCACGGGGGCGAGTCGTCGCGCCCGTCCGCCGGCGACTCCACGACGCGGGTTCGGACGCCGACGGCGGTTCGCGGATACGCCGCTGGCCTCGTCAGCGTCCACGCGAGTGTGACGGCCACCGCGACGGAGACGGCCGGGAGGACGAACCGGCCGGCCGGGGTCCGAGCGAGTGCGCCGACGGCGACGAGGAGGGCGACGGCGGCGGCGAGTTCGCGGGCGAGTCGCACGGTCAGGCGTTCGCGGAGTCGTTCGCCGTCGCGTTCGAACGCGCGCCCGAGACGTTCGTCGAAGCGGAGTCGGCGTCCGAATCGGCGGTCGCCGTGACGTTCGCGGAGACGTTGCTGGCGGCGGAGTAGTTCGCGGAGTCGAGCGACTGAACGAACTGCGGATAGCCGCCGTCGCCGACGGGGATGTAGACGGTGTCCGTCTCGTCCAGTTTGTCGATGTACTTCTGGGCGAGCACTCGCTGGTCGAGCGACCGGGCGATGATGCGGTTCGAGTCCGCCTCGCCCTTCGCTTCGATGCGCTTGCGGTCGGCTTCGAGCCGTTCGACCGCCAACTCGTCCTGTTTCTGCTGGCGTCGCTGTTCGGTTATCTCCTTGCGTTCGACCGCTTGGGCGTACTCGTCGGGGAGTTCGACGTTGCGCACCTGTACCGCTTCGAGGATGAGGCCGGCGTTACCGAACTCGTCCGCCAACGCCTCCTCCGCGGCCGTTTTCAGTTGCGTCTGCCCCTCGCCGGTGTAGATGACCGTCACGGGGAGGCGACCGGCCTCGGTCCGGAGGGTGGAGCGAATCGAGGGGCGGATGAGACGTTCCTCGGCGGTTTCGAGCGTCCGGTACTCGCGGTAGAACGTGACCGCGTTCGAGGCGTCCACGCGGTAGCGGACGGTCACGTCGATGTCGGCGCGCAGGCCGTCCTCGGTCAGGACGGTGATGGCGTCGTCTCTCGATTTGACGTCGCCCTCGCCGGACGTCGAGGACATCGTGTACGACTGCGGTCGCACCGAAATCGGCACCGTGGACTGCGCGACGGGGTTGATGAAGTGCGCGCCGGGTTCGAACACTTCCCCGGTCGTCGCGCCCCACTTTTTGACTACCTTCACGTTCCCCTCTTCGACCGGTTCCCACGCGAGGAGGCCGGTGACGGGGGCGGCGACGAGGAGGAGGGCGAGAGCGCCCACGAGGACCATTCGAGTCAGCGACGCGGCGGAGGTGGAGGGTGGAGGGACGTCGATACCCATCAATCGAAAATCAATACTGTCCTATATGTCTGTTCCGAATCAGTTCTCCCGGCGCGCCGAACCGGCGTCTGGGAGTCGGTTCGAGGGCGTCCCCGGCGTGGGGTATATATTCGTCTCCGACCAAACTAGTCTGTGAACGACCGGACGAGTGCGCTCGACTCCCTCGTCTTCGGCGTGGACATCCAGAGCGGCGACGTGCGCGGCGACGCGCCGTCGTACGCCGTCGTCGCCTTCGACGGGGAGAACATCGACCGCGACGTGGTCTCCCACCGGAAACTGAGACGCCTCATCGACCGCGAGAAGCCCGCCCTCGTCGCCACCGACAACATGTACGAGTTGGCGACGGACAAAGACGACTTAGTTCGGTTTCTCCGGTCGCTTCCCTCCGAAACTCGATTGGTGCAGGTGACGGGAGCGGAGCGGCCGGAACCGCTCTCGCGGGTCGCCTCCAGACACGGCGTCCCCTACGGCAAGAAGCCGATGAAGGAGGCGGAGACGGCCGCCCGCCTCGCCGCCGCGAACGTCGGCGTCGAGGTGTCCGCCTTCACGAACACCACGACGGTGAAAGTCTCCCGCGGTCGCTCGACCGGCAAGGGCGGGTGGAGTCAGGACCGCTACACCCGCCGCATCCACGGGTCGGTGAAGCGGCGCGCTCGGGAGGTGGAGAAGCGACTGAAGCAGGCCGGTTTGGAGTACGAGAAGGACGTGACCGAGAAGTACGGCGGCTACTCGAACGCGACGTTCCTCGTCGAGGCGCGGCCCGAGGACATCCCCGTCTCGTCCGGTCGGGCGGGCGACACGCGCGTGGAGATAGAGCGCGAACGCCTCGACGGCATCGAGTTCGAACCGCTCGTGAAGCGCCGCGACCACGTCATCGTCGGCATCGACCCCGGGACGACCACCGCCGCCGCGGTGGTGGACTTAGACGGGCACGTCCTCGACGTGCGTTCGACGCGGACGGCCGACACCGCCGAGATAATCGAGTGGCTCATCGAACGCGGGCGGCCGGTCATCGTCGCCGCCGACGTGACGCCGATGCCCGAGACGGTGGAGAAGTTCCGCCGGAGTTTCGACGCGGCCGGGTGGGTGCCGAACTCGGACCTGCCGGTGGACGAGAAACTCCACCGCACCCGCGAGGCGGAGTACGAGAACGACCACCAGCGAGACGCGCTGGCGGCGGCGTTGTTCGCCTTCGACGACCACGAGGACCAGTTCGAGCGCATCACCCGGAAGGTGCCGCCGGACGTAGAGCGCGGGACGGTCATCTCCCGCGTCGTCGCGGGCGAGGAGTCCGTCGAAGCCGTCCTCCGGGACTTGGACGACGACGCACAGGAGGAGGACGACGAATCGACGCACCAGCAGCGCGAACTCACCGACGAGGAAAAGGAGATTCGCCGGTTGGAGACGCGGGTCGAACGCCTCGAATCCCACGTCGAGGACCTCAAGGAGACCATCGACGAGAAGGACGACACCATCGAGGAGTACAAATCGGAACTGTCCGAGGCGAAACGCGAGGAGCGTCGGGAGGCCAGAGAGCGCCGCGAGGTCCAGCGACTGGAACGCGAGAACGGCCGCCTCGAACGCCGCGTCGAGACCTTAGAGGAGGAAAACGAGACGCTCGACCGGAAACTGGAGCGGTTGAAGACGCTGTGGAAACTCGACCACTCGAACTTCGCGGACGTCAACACCGAGAAGGACCTCGTGCCGGTGAAAGTCGTAGAGCAGTTCACCACGGACGCCGTCGAACGCGCGGACGAGCAGTACGGACTCGCCGCGGGCGACGTGGTGTTCCTGCGGGACGCCTCCGGCGCGGGGCGGGCGACGGCGAAACGTCTCGCCGAGACGAACCCCCGCGTCGTCCTCCGCGGCGTCGGCGGCCTCTCCAGCGAAGCCGACGAAGTGCTCTTCGAACACGAGATACCCGTCGGCCCGGCCGACGACGTGCGACTGCAGGAGGTGGACGAACTCGCCGTCGCCCGCGAGGCGGACGTGGCCGAGGTCATCGAAGACTGGGAGGACCGCGCCGAGGAACGCCGCAAGGAGCAAAAGGAGGCGATGATGGACCAGATAATCAGCGAGCACCGCGCGGAGACGCGGAGCGAGAGTCGCTGAGGGTCGTTTGGATTTGGGGGATAACTGTCAACCTATAGAAAAGTAGATAGGAGGTAGCGACGTATACGTTGACGTGACATTCTCCTACGTTCTCGGCTCCCCGTTCTCCGCCTTCCACGCGCTGATGTCCGTTCTCCTCGCGTACTGGATATATCTCGACGCGAAGGAGCGAGGAAGCGACTCGAGCCTGCTGTGGGCAGTCGGCTGTACCGTCTTCCAACCTCTCGTCGTCGGGTATCTACTGTACCGGAGCGAAATCGGCGGTCGGACGGAACCCGCCGGACTGACCGAAAGAGCCGTCGGGACGTTCGTCGTGGGCCATATTCTGACCGTACAGCTCTGGCTCGCTCTGCGGTACGTCGGTGTACTTCCGCCGTTCGTCGACAGCTTCACCCTCGAGTTACTGTACTACGCTCTCCTGTTCGCAGCGGGCGTCGTTCCCGCGTACTGGCTCGTCTGGCGTCGAGGGTGGGCGCGTCTCCGCCGGGCGTTCGGGTGGGTTCAGGAGTCGGAGGTAGCGGCACGCTGAGTCGGAAAACGGTATCCGCCGGTATCGGGGTTCGTCCCCCGAAAGCCTGTATTACCGCGCCAGTTCGCCGAGTCGGGACTGCCAGACGAGGAAGTAGAAGGCCGCGCCGACGAAGGGGAGGAAAAAGGCTAGCGCCGTCCACGCCAGCACGGAGTTGCTCCCGCGTTCGCGGGCGTCGAAGTAGACGCCGCCGGGAAGCGCGACGTGGGCGACGAGGAAGTACGCCGCGAATCCGAGGAGGTAGGCGACTCCTTCGACGCCGCCGACGACGACCCACATCACCGCGAGGGGGACGAACGCGGCGGCGACCAAGCCGACGAGGATGAGTATCGGCGAGCGAGTGGTTGCCATTACCGAACGGTACGACCGGTGCGGTATCAGTTTGGTCTTTCTCGGCGCGGCGATTTCCAGAAGTCATATCCCGAACCGCGGACACGCACACGTATGGACGCCTACGACCTGATCACCCGGAACGCCGCCGAGGTGGTCACGGAGGACGAGGTACGCGCGCTAGCCGACGACCCCGATGGCAAGCGAGCGTACGTCGGGTACGAACCCTCCGGGGTCCTCCACATCGGCCACATGCTGACGGCCAACAAGCTCATCGACCTGCAGGAGGCGGGCTTCGAGGTGGTCATCCTGCTCGCGGACGTGCACGCGTACCTCAACGACAAGGGGACGTTCGAGGAGATTCGCGAGACGGCAGACCGCATGCGCGAACAGTTCGTCGCCTACGGCCTCGACGAGGAGAACACCGAGTTCGTCCTCGGCTCCGAGTACCAGATGGACGAGGAGTACGTCCTCGACACCCACGCCCTCGAACTGGAGACGACTATCTCGCGGGCCGAACGCGCGATGGCGGAGATTCAGCGCGGGTCGAACCCGAAGGTGTCGCAGGCCGTCTACCCCCTGATGCAGGCGCTCGACATCGAGTACCTCGATTTGGACCTCGCCGTCGGCGGACTCGACCAGCGGAAGGTCCACATGCTCGCCCGCGAGGTGCTTCCCTCCCTCGATTACGACGTGCGCCCGGCGGTGCACACGCCCATCCTCGCGGACCTCTCGACGGGCGTCGGCAAGATGTCCTCCTCGGAGGGCATCACCATCTCGATGGAGGACACAGAAGAGGACCTCAGAGAGAAGGTGAACAAGGCGTTCTGCCCGCCGACGGCCGACCCCGAACCCGACGGCGAGGGCAACGAACGGGAGAACCCCGTGCTGCAGATATTCCAGTACCACGTGTTCCCGCGCTTCGAGAGCGTCGTCGTCGAACGCCCCGAGAAGTACGGCGGCGACTTGGAGTACGACGACTACGAGTCGCTGGAGTCGGACCTCGAATCCGGCGAACTCCACCCCGCCGACGCGAAGGGCGCACTCGCGGACTACCTCGACGAACTCATCGCGCCGGGCCGCGAGAAGATAGCCGAACAGCGCTCCTGAGCGGCGTTCCCCCGCTCGAACCGTTTTTCTACCGCCCGTCGCGGTTGCAGCTGTCGAAACGTTGAGGTGACCGGACGTTCGCCGTCCGGTATGAGCGCCGACAGTTCTCTCACAGTCGAACGCGACCGTCGCGTCGTCGAACGCCCCGAGCGAACGCTGTACGCCGACGCGTACTACGCCGAGTCGGGGGAGGCGACGGACCGACCGGTCGTCGCCTTCGTCTACGGCGGCGCGTGGGAAACCGGCGCGCGCGGGCAGTTCGCCCGGTGGGCGCTGGATGCCGCGAGCGAAGGATTCGTCGCCGTCGAACTCTCCTACCGCCTCAGCGACGAGGCGACGTTCCCGGCGCAGATACGCGACGTGCGCGCCGGACTCGCGTGGGCGCGGGAGAACGCCGAGTCGTTCGGGGGCGACCCGGACCGACTCGCCGCCGTCGGCCACTCCGCGGGCGCGCACCTCGCGGTGCTGTCGGCACTCGCGCCGGAGGGCGAGTTCGGCGACGACTCGCCGGTCAGAACCCGCCCGGACTCGGTCGTCGGAATCAGCGGTCCGTACGCCTTCGATGGCGACGACGAGGACGGGGTCACAGAACGGTTCCTCGGCGGCACGCCCGAGGAGGTGCCCCACCGCTACGAGGCGGCGCAACCGGTGAACCACGTCTCCGGGGGCGCGCCGCCGACGCTTCTGCTGCACGGCGAAGAAGACGAGGTGGTTCCGGCCGAGTCCTCGGAGGGACTCGCCGAGGCGATGGCGGCGGCGGGGGACGAAGCCGAGGTGCGGACGTACCCCGAGGCGGACCACGTGTTCCTGCACTCCTCGTACTGGTACCCTCGCGTGCGCGAGGACGCGTTCTCCTTCCTGCGGGAGTCGCTGAACTAGGGCATTCCTCCCATCCCGAGCATCCCCATCACCGACTGCGCGATGCCGCCGGCGACGAGAACGAGTCCGACGACGATGAGACCCAGACCCGCCGCCACGACGGGCGCACTCCACGCGACGAGTCCGAATCCGGCGACCATGACGACCAGACCGGCGATACCCTTCGCTCCGAGTTTGTCGAGCATGTCACCGCGTGGCGGCGACGGGCACCTAAGGGTACCGTTCGCGCCGCGACGCGGCGGCGGAATCGGGAACGCAATCGGCGTCACAGCGCCGGTAACAGTCGTCAGCGGTTAAAATACGGCCGGAGAGAACCGCGGGTTTAAACAGCAAGACGACTAATCGCCCACGTATGGCGAAGAACGACAACGAAAATCAGGGGCGTCGCGACCTGCGGATGCCCGACGAGGACGAGGTTTTCGCCGTCGTGACGAACATGCTCGGTGCGAACCGCGTCGAGGTGCGGTGCGCCGACGGCGTCGAACGAACCGCGCGCATCCCGGGTCGGATGCAGAAGCGAATCTGGATCCGGGAGGACGACGTAGTGCTCGTCGAACCGTGGGACTGGCAGGACGAGAAAGGCGACATCACGTGGCGCTACGAGAAGTCCGAAGCGGACCAACTCCGCGACGAGGGCCACATCCAGTAACCCGTTTTCGAGGACGCGTCTCCGCCGACCGAGGACACCTGTGACGCTTTTACCGCGCCGTCCCGTAGTGACCGGTAGATGAGCGATGAGTTCGGCCTAATCGCCTCGGACGAAGCCGACGTGCCCGGCGACGAGTGGGAAGAGATAGACGTCTCCGACACGGAGGCGGACCGCATCGCTCGCCGTCGGGACCGCGAGTTCGACGACTTTCGAAAACGGCTGAAAGACGCGGATCAGTTCAAGGTCGAACAGTCGGTGTTCGACGACGCCACGTTCGCGGCCATCTACAAACTGGTCCAAGACGGCTACATCGACGCGTTCGGCGGACCCATCTCGACGGGGAAGGAGGCGAACGTCTACGAGGCCCTCGGGGAGGAGGGACGGGACGTGGCGGCGAAGATCTATCGAATCAACGCCTCGAACTTCCGCCACATGCGCGACTACCTCGAAGGCGACCCGCGCTTCGAGGGCATCGGACACGACAAGAAGCAGGTCGTCCTCGCGTGGACCCAAAAGGAGTTCGCCAACCTCAGTCGGGCGCGGCAGGCGGGCGTCCGCGTCCCCGAACCCATCGCCGTCGAGCGGAACGTCCTCGTGATGGAACTGGTCGGACTGGTCGAAGACCGGGCGCGGCGACTCGCCGAGGTGAACGTCGAGAACCCCCAGACCGCCTACGAAGTCGTCCGCGAGTACATGCGGCGACTCTACTCCGCGGGCCTCGTCCACGGCGACCTCTCGGAGTACAACATGATAATCCACGAGGGCGAACTCGTCGTCATCGACCTCGGACAGGCGGTGACCGTCCACCACCCCAACGCCGACGAGTTCCTCCGGCGGGACTGCACCAACGTGGCGAAGTTCTTCTCGCGACAGGGGTTGGAGACGGCCGGCGACGACGTCTACGAGTTCGTCACGACGGCGGACCCCGACCCGTCGGGCGCGCCGAACGACCCCTCGGAGGCCGACGAAACCGACGCCGACGACGCTGGCGTGAACGAAGAGGACTGAAATCCGGTTTCGGCGGCCGATCGAGGCCGCGATTCTCCTCGGAGCGAGACGCGCCGACGCGGGGGGAGCGGTCGAACAAACCCTTAAACCGCTCCACCGGGTAGCCAGAGGCATGCAACACGTGAAGGTCCCGCAGGACCGAATCGGCGTCCTCATCGGCGAAGGCGGCGAGACGATGCGCGAGATAGAGCGCAGAGCCGAGGTCCGCCTCGACATCGACTCGGAGTCGGGGTCCGTCGCCATCGAGACGGTCGGCGACCCGGTCAGCGGACTCGTCGCGCCGGACATCGTCCGGGCCGTTGGTCGCGGATTCACCCCCGAGTCCGCCCTGTCGCTTCTCGACGACGAGATGCGAACCTTCGAACTCGTCGACCTCTCCGAGTACACCCGCAACAAGAACGACCTCCAACGCCAGAAGGGCCGACTCATCGGCGAGAACGGCCGCACTCGCGAACTCATGGAGGAACTCACCGGAGCGGAAGTCGTCATCAAGGGTTCGACGCTCGGCGCCATCGGGCAACCCGAAGAAGTGCAGGCGGTCCGCCGCGCGGCGGGGATGATACTCGACGGCGCGCCGCACGGCGCGGTGTACTCCTTCCTCGAACGGAAGCACAACGAACTCACCGACGGGTTCGACGTCCGGCAGTCGGGCTGAATCCGAACCGCCGTCTCGCCTCGGCCGCCTTCGCTCCCGTTTTTCTCGGCCGCCGTACCGCCCGCCGACGACCGGAGGCGATTCGCCCGACGACGCCGACCGGCGGCGTAATAAACACCCCGAAATCATGGCAGTTGCTAGCACGGTTGACCCCTCCCCCGTGCGCCGTTTTGTCAGGCGCCCTGCCGTTACTTTTTTATAGAATCGCAAACAACCTCACGAGTGAATATGTCTCAGCGAATGCAGCAGGGACAGCCCATGATTATTCTGGGCGAAGACTCCCAGCGCACACAGGGGAAGGACGCGCAATCGATGAACATCACGGCCGGGAAGGCCGTGGCCGAGTCCGTCCGGACCACGCTGGGTCCGAAGGGGATGGACAAGATGCTGGTCGACAACTCCGGCGAGGTCGTGGTCACCAACGACGGCGTGACCATCCTCAAGGAGATGGACATCGACCACCCCGCGGCGAACATGATCGTCGAGGTCTCCGAGACGCAGGAGGACGAAGTCGGCGACGGGACGACGACGGCCGTCGTCATCGCGGGCGAACTCCTCGATCAGGCCGAGGAACTCATCGAACAGGACGTCCACGCGACGACCATCGCGCAAGGGTTCCGTCAGGCCTCCGAGAAGGCCAAGGAGATTCTCGACGAGAACGCCATCGAAGTGTCCGAGGACGACCGCGAGACGCTGGTCAAAATCGCCGCCACGGCGATGACCGGTAAGGGCGCCGAATCCGCCAAGGACCTTCTGGCCGAACTCGTCGTAGACGCCGTACTGGCCGTCGCAGACGAGGACGGTATCGACACCGAGAACGTCTCCGTCGAGAAGGTCGTCGGCGGTTCCATCGACAACTCCGAACTCGTCGAGGGCGCGATCATCGACAAGACGCGCGTCGACGAGAACATGCCGTACGCGGTCGAGGACGCCAACGTCGCGCTGTTCGACGGCGCGCTCGAAGTCCGCGAGACCGAAATCGACGCCGAGGTCAACGTCACCGACCCCGACCAGCTCCAGCAGTTCCTCGACCAAGAGGAAGAACAGCTCAAGGAGATGGTCGACGAGCTCGTCGACGTCGGCACCGACGTCGTCTTCGTCGGCGACGGCATCGACGACATGGCCCAGCACTACCTCGCGAAGGAGGGCATCCTCGCGGTCCGCCGCGCGAAGTCCTCGGACCTCAAGCGTCTCGCCCGCGCCACCGGCGCGAGCGTCGTCGGCTCCCTCGACGACATCGAGGAGTCCGACCTCGGCTTCGCCGGCTCCGTCGCCCAGAAGGACGTCGGCGGCGACGAGCGCATCTTCGTCGAGGACGTCGAGGACGCGAAGTCCGTCACGCTCATCCTCCGCGGCGGCACCGACCACGTGGTCGACGAAGTCGAACGCGCCATCGACGACTCCCTCGGCGTCGTTCGCACGACGCTCGAAGACGGGAAGGTCCTCCCCGGCGGCGGCGCACCCGAAACCGAACTGTCCCTGAAGCTCCGCGAGTTCGCCGACTCCGTCGGCGGCCGCGAGCAGCTCGCCGTCGAAGCGTTCGCTGAGGCGCTCGACGTCATCCCGCGCACGCTCGCCGAGAACGCCGGTCTCGACCCCATCGACTCGCTCGTGGACCTCCGAGCCCGCCACGACGGCGGCGAGTTCGCGGCGGGTCTCGACGCCTACACCGGCGAAGTCATCGACATGGAGGCCGAGGGCGTCGTCGAACCCCTCCGCGTGAAGACGCAGGCCATCGAGAGCGCGACGGAAGCGGCCGTCATGATCCTCCGCATCGACGACGTCATCGCCGCTGGCGACCTCTCCGGTGGCCAGACGGGCGGCGACGACGACGGCGACGACATGCCCGGCGGCGGCATGGGCGGCGGTATGGGCGGCATGGGCGGTATGGGCGGCATGGGCGGCGCAATGTGAGCGCCCCCCGATAGGCCACACCCACCCCCATCCGATCTTCCGCCTCGAATCGCCTCTCGAACGTCGGCCCGTACGCCGAACCCGACTTTCTTTCGACGCTACCTGCCCGACAGCGACGGCTCCGTCCCGCCGCGCCAAACTGTGTAGCCGCGATAGCCACGTACTTCGGGAGCATATACCACGAACGTAATGGACCAGAGTCGCCGAGCGTTTCTCGAACGAATGGGGGCGGTGGCAATCGGCGTCGGCCTCGCCGGGTGTAGCGGCGAATCCGGCGGCGGAACCGAAACGGGTGCTGGCGGAACCGAGGCGGGCCAAACAACCACGGCAGAGCAGACGACGGCCGAGACGGAGTCGGGAACCGAAGCGACCGGAACCACGGAGTCCACCGGCACGTCCGGGTCGATGGAGGGGACGGTAGTGACCGCCGAGTCCACGAACGGTCTGAACATCACGGAACACAACTTCTTCCAGTCGGGAGACGCCGCGGGCGTCGAGGGCGTTCTGAAGAACACCACGGACAAGACGTTCGAGTACGCCGAGGTGAAAGTCTCGCCGCTGAACGAGACGGGCGACAGAGCGGGGCAGTTCTACACGTCCACGGAGGCGCAGAACGTGAACACCCTCAAACCGGGCCAGACGTGGAACTTCGTCGTCTCGTTCTCCTCGGAGTGGGTGCAGGACTTCAACAAGTACGAGATATGGGCCACCGGGACGACGCAGATGGAAGGCACCGAGTCGGGAGGAAACGGAACCGCGACCGGTACTGCGACCGAAACGCAGACTCAGGGGTAGACCGGCCGAAGTCCGCCGTTATCGGCGGGTGACGACCCGTTCCGTCGTCCGACGGAACGGACGCAACGTTCTTCCCCCGGAGTGAGGTAGATGTTGGCATGGGAGACCCCGCGTGCTACCGAGAGGTGTGTCCCGACTGCGACGCGCAGGTGACCATCGTAGAGGAGGAGTGCCCGGAGTGCGGGCGGCCGTTGGACGTGAAGTGACGAAGGCGTCAGTCGTCGGGAGAGAGAACGGCACACTCGTTACTCACGGCTCACTTCGTTCGCGGATAGCGGGCACGATGGGAGTCCCGCGAACGAGCGTAGCGAGTGAGTGGGACAACATCGTGGCCGTGAGGCCGAGTGGAACGAGGCCGAGCGGGCACGATGGGATTTGAACCACGGTCGCTCACTTCGCTCCCTGATTCAAATCCCGTACGCGCCGCTACTGCTCACTTCGTTCGCAGATAGCGGGCACGATGGGATTTGAACCCACGACCGTCGGATTAGAAGTCCGACGCTCTATCCGGACTGAGCTACGTGCCCTCGTTCTCACACAAACCCCGACAGATGAAAAGCGATGTGGGTTTCGTCCGCTACCCGTCGAATCGGTACAGCGAGGTGACCGCGGGCAGGCGATTGAGCATCCACACCGCGACGGGGAGGCCGACGACGGTGCCGAAGGGACTTCGGCAGGCCACCAGACGTAGTCTGGTGACGGTGAC
Source organism: Halopelagius longus (assembly GCF_900100875.1). Classification (NCBI taxonomy): domain Archaea; kingdom Methanobacteriati; phylum Methanobacteriota; class Halobacteria; order Halobacteriales; family Haloferacaceae; genus Halopelagius; species Halopelagius longus. Next base: position 625,926 of record NZ_FNKQ01000003.1, read on the forward strand.
GGCGAGGAACGACGCCGCGTTCGCCCAGAGGAACCCGAGCCACCACCCGGCGAACACGAAGTACAGCGCCCGCACGAGAAGCGAGCGCTGACCGCGGGCGGAGTCCGGGTCGGTCAGAGAGCGCGGTTCCTTCAGCGTCAGCACCGTCGGGACGAGGTTGACGAGTTTGACGCCGACCGGCGCGAGGAAGACGGTCACGTTGAGTGCCCACGCGAGGTTGGCGACGAGGGGCGTCGCCCACCACCCGACGAGGACGAACCACAGAGCCCGGACGACGAGAGAGCGGTCGTTTACGTCGGAAGACAGTCGCTCGAAAGGAAAAGGCTCGCCGGATGATGCCGGAAGGGAGGACAAGGGCGTGGAACCGCGAGCGACCGGAGGGAGCGAGCGGCCTTTTTGGTCCAGATTTTTACGGTGAGCGGTGCGCTTCGCGCACCCGAACCGTAAAAAGGTGGAACGGCAGCCCTAAGTCCGGCAGACGTGAAACGGGCGACGATGAAGGTCATCGGAACCGTGGGCCTCCCGGGCAGCGGCAAGGGCGAAGCCGCCGCCGTCGCCCGCGAGGAGGAAATCCCCGTCGTGACGATGGGCGACGTCATCCGCGAGGAGTGTCGCGAACGCGGACTCGACCCCGCGGAACACCACGGCGAGGTAGCCACCGCGCTCCGCGAGGAGGACGGTCCGACGGCCATCGCGGAGCGGTCGCTACCGCTCATCGAGTCGGAACTCGAAGACGCCGACGTGGTCCTCGTCGACGGCCTGCGCTCGGGCGTCGAACTGGACTGCTTCGAGATGGCGTTCGGCGACGAGTTCGTCCTCGCGAGCATCGAGGCCCCGTTCGAGGTGCGCGCCGAACGGTTGCTTGACCGGGCGCGCGACGACAGCGACTTAGACCGCGAGGCGCTGAAAGCCCGAGAGGAGCGCGAACTCGGCTTCGGCATGGACGAAGCGATGGACCGCGCGGACGTGCGCATCGAGAACACCGACACGCTCGAACGGTTCCGCGAGCAGGTGCTGACGCTCCTTCGCGAGGGACCCGAGGCACTCCGCGAGAGAAACGAGGTGACAGAATGATATACAGCATCGAGGCGCGAATCGTCGCGCCCGTCAGAGAGACGGAAGTGACGGACCGGGTCGAAGACGCCGTGCGCAACCTCTTTCCGAACGTCGAGTTCGAACACGAGGCCGGACAGTTGGTCGGAGAGACCCACTCGTTAGACCGTTTCTCGGAGCGACTGCACGAACAGGAGATACTCGACACCGCCCGCCGTGAGTTCGAGAAGCGCGCCGACGAGGACGGCTTCTCCTTCGCGCTGAAGAAGCAGGCGGCGTTCAAGGGCGTCGTCAACTTCGCCGTCGGCAACCCCGACGAACTCGGCGACATCGAAGTCTACGTCGACGTCCGCGAACCGTCCGTCGAGGAGTTCATCAACCACATCGCCCCGCCCACCGAGGACGGAAAACCGCTGGACTTCGACCGGTAGGTCCGGCCGTCCCGCGTACTCTCCTCCCCTTCACTCCCCCTCGAACAGTTCCGCGTGCCGCGAGGCGAGGTCCGTGTACGCACCGGAGTGGTACGCCTCGAACGTCTCCGTCGGATCCACCTCCGTCTCCGAAAGCGGCGTGACGCGCGCCGGGACGCCGCGGACGAACGACGACGGCGGAATCTCGTACTCCTCGGGGACGACGGTGCCGGAGGCGACGATGCTGTCCGCGCCGACGCTGACGCCGGTGTTCACCGTCGCGTTGAACCCGACGAGCGCTCCGTCTTCGACGTGCGCCTCGTTCAGCACCGCGCCGTGTCCGACCATGACGCGTTCCCCGAGTGTGGCGGCGTGCAACACCGCGTTGTCGCCGACGTGCGACTCCGCCCCGACGCGAACCGCGGAGACGTCGCCCCGCAGGACGACGCCCGGCCAGACGCTGGCGTCCGCGCCCACCCGCACGTCCCCGACGAGCGTCGCCTCCCGACTCACGCGAGCGCTCTCGTGAATCTCCGGCCGTCCCCCCTCGAACTCGTACGTTCTGCCGTCCATGGAGGAAGTTCGAACCGCAGTCCCTTGGTAGTTTGTAGCACTCGTTCGAGGGCGAACCGACCGAAGTCGTCGAGACGAGACGGTCTTCGACCGCCGTAACGCGAGTGTCGGCGTGCTCGAACGACCCGACGGAGCGGAGAGTCGAACCAGCGCCGCATCTCGGCGAGGGACGACTCCGGTTCGCGGCGCGTCGCGGTGTCAGGCGTCGTCGACGACTTCGACCACGACCGGATTCGAATCGCCGAGATGCTCGCCCTCCTCGTGGGAGATGGCGACGGTGTGCCCCTCCACGGTGAACTCGACGCTGACCGCCGCGTTACACTCCTCCGCGTGGCTGAGTAGGTCGACCAACGCGTCGGGTTCGATCCGTTCGTACAGCGGTTCGAGGTCGCTGATCGGAACGTTCCGCATGACGGCCAACGTTCGTAACGTCACCTGTATCACGGACTCCGATTCGCCCCTCGGGACGTGGAGTTCAACGCGGTTGTCGTCTCGACCGGAGAGGTTGTCATTCGATGCCATGTCAGGTGATCTCATTGTAAGTAAAACAGACTTATGCCGAAACCTATATGTACGGCTACTGAAGAGACTGGGTGGAACAGTACCAGTATCTACCGTCCCTACCCGGTGAGTTCGATTCGACGGCCCGTAGCGAGTTCCGCCGCGGCGGTTCCCGAACGAGTGGGGCTCGTCCGCACCCGACGGCGTGCGCGTCTCTCTCGGACCGAAATCAGACGGCGAGTAGGAACACCAACGCGACGGCGATGAACACCACCTTCAGGGCGGTGTTGACGGCGACGACTTTCGACCCGAAGCGGGGGCCCCAGATGCCGTACTGGAAGGGGATGGAGCGCTTGAACGTCGAGACGGCGAAGGAGACGATACCGCCGAGGAGCATCGTCGCCACCGCCGTCCGCGGCGTGAACGTCCCACCGACCATCGGGGCGATGGTGGCCGCGCCCGCGGTGGTATCGAACGCGAACACCGCGATGACCGGGATGGACGCGCCGGGGAGGCCGACGAACGTCGCGAGGGGGTCCGCCGCGGCGGTGAGCGCTTGGAGGTCCGTCGTCCGGACGACGAGCGTCACGACGAGGTAGACGACGACGAGACGGGGGACGATGCGCTTCAACTTCGGCCACGTCTTCCGCGCCGCCGCCGCGACGACGTCTCGGGCCGAGTCGTCGTCCTCCGCGTCCGGGCCGCCGTCCGTCTGGGCCGCGGCGGTTCTATCGACGTTTCGCTCCGAGAGGAGGAGTGCGCCCGCGAGGACGCCGACGGCGGTGATGGCCAAGGAGACGGCCGCCCGCGTCCCCACGTACAGCAGTCCGACTTCGAGGCCGAGGATCGGGACGAGGACGGGCACGTAGAAGGTGAAGATGTGCTGGACGAATCCGAAGAACGTGTTCATGGTGACGGCGACGAGCGTCGCCCTGTCGTCTAACATGCCGGACTCGCGGAACTCCGCGAGCATCCCGTACCCCGCCGTCGTCGAGGCGGCGGTGGTGAAGATGGCCGTGCCCACCTCGTCGGGGAGGTTCGCCGGGCGCGTCAGGTACCGCGAGACGGCGGCCACGTACTGCACCAAGCCGAACCCGACGGCGACGTTCGCGAGGAACACGCCGACGGCGATGAGGGCGGCGATGCTCGCGACGCGCGGGAGAACCTCCGCGAGGACGGGCCACAGCGACGCGAACGTTTCGACGACCTGCACGTTCGAGCGTCGGGTCCGACGGACCTAATCGGCGTCGATTCGCTAGAAGCCGTACCCGAGTTTGATGTAGACGACGAGAAAGAGCACGAACAGTCCCATCGCCGCGAGGACGACGCCGCCGAGGCGGGAGCCGAACTTCTCGCCCGAACCCACCTCCTCGGAGTCGATGACGTTCACGTCACGCGCGCCCTGAATCTTGGGGTCTACGATGGCTAACGCGCCCATCGCGGTGAGGAACAGACCCGCCGCGACGGCGAGTGCGGTCCCCCGGTCGAGCACCGTCATATCTCGGCCTCGATTCGCTCACACTAATAGCTGCACGGAGACGAAAAGCACCACCACGCCGAGAACGTCGCAGGTGTTCGTCACGACGGGGATGACCACGTCGTCGGGGTCGAGGCCGAACCGGTAGGCGGCGTACGTCGTCGTCATCGTCACGCCGATGGCGAGGAACGCCAAGACGATGCCCGAGAGGAGGGAGACGGCGACGACGGTCGTAACCGGGAGTTGGACGCCGCCGAGAAGCGCCGTCAGCCCCCACGCGCCGACGCCGATGACGGGGAAGACGGTCACCGAGAGGGCGACGGTGGCGAGGGAGTTGCCGGCCAGTTCCTCGTCCGCCGGGTCGAACGTGAGCGTCCCGAGGTGGAACGCCGTCGAGAGGCGCGCCGCGAGGATGCTTCCGAGATTACCCGCGGTGCCGATGGTGACGGGGACGAGAGCCAAAAGCGAGGGGTACCGGTACAGTTGCGCCTCGAAACTCCCGAGGACGAGTCCGCTTCCCAGTTCGACCAGCGTCAATATCAGGAGGACGGGGAGCATCGCGCGCGTGATGGCTCTGACCGTCCACTCCGTCCGCATTCAGACGACACCCCCGACGAGAAGCACGAACCGAACCGCGACGAGCAGAAAGAGGACGCCGAACACGTCGCCGGTGGTGGTGACGAGGGGACCGACGAGCGTGTCGGGGTTGTGTCCCCGCCGGTAGCCCGCGAACACGACTGCGATGACGACGGCGGTGAGCGCGAGACCCGAGAGGACGCCCGCGACGAGGGCGACGCCGACGAGCACCCACACCGAAGCCACCTCTCTACCGAGGACGAGGAGGAGGAAGTACGCGACGACGGAGGCGAACACCGACGCGAGGACGCCGTTCGCCAACGCCGCCGCCGCCGCGGCGCGGAGTCGTTCGTCCGCCCCGGAGAGGCGGGGTTCGATGAGCCCCTGGTGGAGCGCGGTGGCGATTCGCGCGCCGAGCGACCCGTAGACGTTCCCCCGCGTGGCGAGCAACGCCGGCACGATGACGAGGAGGCCGGGAACCGCCTTCAGTTCGGCCTCCATCCCGGAGAGGACGACGCCGGCGAGGAGGCCGCCCCCGACGGACGCGACGAGCGCCGGAAGCGCCTCCCTGTACGCCTCCGCGGCGGCGTCGCGCAGTGTCATAGTCGATGGAACGTACGGAGACGTTAAAAGTCGGGCGTCTGGCGACGAACGGGCGGGGGGAAGGCGGTCGCTAACTACCAGTTAGTTTCGCGGAGAGTCCCGTATACCTCCAAAAAATGCCTTAGGCCGTACAGCCGACGACTCGTACCGACGTGAGTTGTTCGCCAGTCGCGGCGACGGACGCGACCCCCCCGCAGTACCCCGTCGTCACAACGAATCGAGTCGGAGAGACACCCCGACGAACACGAAGATGAACGTACGAGCAATCGCAACGCTCGTCGTCGCGTTCGCGTGCATCACCTCGGTGGGCGTCGCCTCCACGACGCTCCAATCGTCCGTCTCGTCGACGCCGGACGAAGTCATCAACGTCGGACACGACCTCATCCCCCTCAGCCAGTCGGACACCGGGACGCTGAAGCGAGCCATGACCGGCGAGGAAGGATCCGGCGGCACGTCGGCCGAGAAAGGGTCCGACGGGTCGATGACGAAGCAGGCGAGCGGTGACGACGGACCCGAGCAGCGGCACCAACGGCGCGACGGCGGGAGTTCCGGGCAACAGCAGAAGGACGTAGAGAAGAACAAACCGGAGAGTTCCAGCTCCTCGCAGGGCGACCAGCCCGAACAGTCGGTCGGCGGCATCGGCGACGTCCCCGACCCCGGACAGAGTTGGCTTCCCCTGTTAGCGGCGGTTCTCGTGTTGGCGCTCCTGGTCTACTACCGCGACCGGGTGGCGTCGTTCCTCGAACCGCCGGAGGGCGAAAGGCCCGACGAGCCCGCGGGCGTCCCCGCGCCGAAGAACGATATCGAACGGGCGTGGCTCACCGTCGTCGGCGCGACGCGCGTCGAGAACCCGTGGCAGAAGACGCCCGCGGAGTGCGCCGACGCCGCCGTCGAAAACGGCCTCGACCCCGACGCGGTCGAGCGAATCCGCCGCGTCTTCGAGGAGGTGAAGTACGGCGAACGCGAGGTGACCGAGGCCCGCCGCACAGAGGTGCGGCGCAACCTCGACCGCCTCGACGTGCGGACCGACCTCCTGACCGACGGAGGGGAGGAGCGATGAGGCGGAACGTCCGGATAGCGCTCGGCCTCGTCGGCATCGCCGTGTTCTCGCTCGCGGTCCTCGTCGTCGCGGTGCCGGCCGTCGGAAACGCCGTCCCGTCGGACGCCCTCGTCGAAGCGGTCGGCAACGACTACCTGCTCGCGGCCGCGGTCGGCATCCTCGCCACCGTCCTCGTCGTCGCCGTGGTCGCCCTCCGGGGACTCGACGGCATCGACCAAGCGACGATGCCGGAACCGGAGACGGTCCAACACGCCGCCTATCCCGGCGTTCGGTTCGACCGCAGCGTCACGGAGCGGATGCACCTGCTCCCGCACCGCCCCACCGAGGAGGAGAAGCGACTCCGCGACCGGATTCGGCGGGCGGCCGAGCGAGCGGTGATGCGGCGAGAGAACGTCTCTCGGGAGCGAGCGAACGCGATGGTCGAGAGCGGCGAGTGGACCGACGACGCGACGGCGGCGGCGTTCGTGAGCGACGCGCGACGCTCGCCGTTGCGGGCGCGGTTCGCCGCCCTCCTCTCGCGGCGGTCGTCGTTCCAACGCGGCGCCCGGCGCGCGGCCGAGGAAGTCTGCCGCCTCGACGGGCGCGAAAACGAACACGGAACCGACGCCCGCGAGGCTCCCTCGACCGGACGTGCGGCGAACGGTGCGAACGCCGCGAACGCCGCGAACGCCGCGAACGCCGCGAACGCGTCGGGAGGTGCGCGATGACGACGGTCCGCCGGACGCGGCGGTGGCGCGGCGTCGCCGCCGTCGCCTTGCTCGCGAGCGCGGTGGGCGTGTTCGCGACGCAACCGCTGGTGTTGCTCGCCGGAGCGGTCGGCGCTGGCTTCGCGGCGTACCCATGGCTCCGGTCGCCGCCCTCGGTCGAACTCGACGTGTCGCGGTCGATGACGCCGACCGACCCCGCGGCGGGCGAGGACGTGACGGTGACCGTCCGGGTCCGAAACGTCGGCGACTCGACGCTGACCGACCTCCGAATCGTCGACGGCGTCCCGCCGATGCTGAGCGTCAGCGAGGGGACGCCGCGGCACGCCGCCGTCCTCCGACCGGGTTCGACGACGGAGTTCTCCTACGCCGTGACGGCCGAACACGGCCGCCACCAGTTCGACCCCGCGACGGCGGTGGCCCGCGACATCACGGGCGCTACGGAAGTCGAGACGAGCGTCTCGACGGACGCCGCAATCGAGTGTGCCGCCGCAGTCCCGGACGTTCCGCTCCGGGAACAGACGACGCTCGGGAGCGGTCGGGTGCTGACCGCCGACGGCGGAAGCGGCATCGAGTTCCACAAGACCCGCGAGTACCACTCCGGCGACCCGATGTCCCGCATCGACTGGAAGCGCCGGGCGAAGACGGGCGAACTCTCGACCGTCGAGTTCCGAGAGGAGCGTCCGGCGTCGGTGCTGCTCTGTCTGGACGCCCGCCCGGCCGCGTACCGCGCCACGGACGAGGACGAACCCAACGCCGTCGCCTGTAGCCGGGAGGCCATCTCGCAACTGCTGACGGCGGTCGGAAGCGGTCGAAACTCCGTCGGTCTGGCCGCGGTCGGTCGGGAACTCTGTTGGCACCGACCCGGCCGCGGGACGGACCACCTCGCCGACGCCCGCCAGTTGATGGCGAGTCACCCCGCGTTCTCGACGGTGCCGCCGTCGGTGGACGCCGAGTGGTCCACGAGCGGGCAGTTCGAGGAGATTCGCCGCCGCCTCGGCGAGCAGACGCAGGTGTTCCTCTTCTCGCCGTTGACCGACGAGGAGGTGGCGTCGTTCGCGCTGGAACTGGAGAGCAGCCGAACCGCGGTGACGGTCGTCTGTCCGGACGTGACGGCCGACGACACGCCCGGCAGTCGCTTCGCGGCGGTCGAACGCGACGACAGGATACGCAGGCTCCGAAGCGGCGGCGTGACCGTCGTCCCGTGGTCGCCGAAGGAACCGCTCGGTCCGGAACTGCTCCGGGCCAAGGAGCGCGGCCTGTGACGTTCCTCTCGTACCCCACGCGGGTCGGGAGCGCCGCCTCCCTCGCCGCCGCCGTCGGCACGGTGGCCCTCGTCGCGCCCGACGGCGCGTCGGCGCTCTCGCTCGCCGCCGCCGTCGCTCTCGTCGTCCTCGGCGCACTCGCGGCGCGTACGGCGGTGAACGTCAGCGGCGACGGCGGAATCGGACGCAAGTCGCTCGGCGCGATACTGCTCGCCGTCGGCGCGGGACTGGCCGTCGGCGGCGTCGGCGTCGGCGTCCTCGCCGCCGAGACGTTACCGCACCGCCTCGTCGTCGCCTCGGGCTTACTCGGCGTCTGCCTCCTCGGCGCCGGCCTCGCCCCGGTTCCGGGGATTCGACCCCGCCGCCTCGTCAGCGCCGGGAGCGGCGCACTCGTCGTCTGCGTCCTCCTCGCCGGACTGATGACCGGCGTGGAGGCCGTCCCGATTCTGGCCGCGACGGCCGCGACCGTCGTCGCGTGGGACGCGGGCGAGAACGCCGTCTCCCTCGGCGAACACGTCGGCCGGCGCGCGCGGGCGTGGCCCGTCGAACTCGGCCACTCCGGCGCGACGGCGGCGTACGGCGCGGCCGTCGTCGGCGCGGCGTTCGGCGTCTCCGAGTTGAACGTGACGGACGTGCCCCTCGTCGGGTTGCTGCTTTTGCTCGGCGGCGCGGTGGCGCTGCTGCTCGCGTTGTCGAACTGAGCAGAACCACCCCGGGACCGTCACATCCCGTTTTTCCGCACTTCTTCTACCGCTCTTCGCCCCGTTACTGCGTTACCTCGTTCACTGAACTCGGCGCTCGACGGACGGCACGTCCAACCGGCCGAGGATGTCCGCTACGATGTCCCGCCTGTCCACGTTCTCGACGCGCGCGTCCGGCGTGAGGACGAGTCTGTGCGCCAGCACCGGCCCGGCCATCCGCTTTACGTCGTCCGGCGTCGCGAACTCGCGCCCGTCCCCGGCGGCCACGGCGCGACTCGCCTCGAACAGTCGCTGCGTCGCCCGCGGCGACGCGCCGGAGCGAACGCGGCCGTCCTCCCGCGTCGCCCGCGTCACCCGCGCGATGTAGCGTCGAACCTCGCGCCCGACGTGGACGCGTTCAGGCGACTGTCTGAGCGCTTCGGCCATCCCGTCCGCGCAGACTCTGCTCGCGGAGGGCGTCTGTTCCGTCCGGTCGGCACGCCTGTCGAGGATTTCGAGCTCGCCCTCCTCGTCCGGGAAGCCGAGACTCGTCTTGACGATGAAGCGGTCCTTCTGGGCCTCCGGCAGTTCGAAGGTCCCCTCCTGTTCGACGGGGTTCTGCGTCGCGATGACGAAGAACGGGTCCGGGAGGTCGTACGTGTCGCCGTCCACCGTCACCTGCCCCTCCTCCATCGCCTCCAGCAGGGCGGACTGGGTCTTCGGCGACGCGCGGTTTATCTCGTCCGCGAGGACGACGTTCGCGAACACCGGCCCCGGTTGGAAGTCGAACGAACTCGTCCGCTCGTCGAAGACGTGCGTCCCCATCACGTCGGCGGGGAGCAGGTCCGGCGTGAACTGTATCCGCGAGGCGGAGAGTCCCAACGCCCGCGCGAACGACCGCGCGGTGAGCGTCTTCCCCGTCCCGGGCACGTCCTCCAAGAGCACGTGGCCCCGCGAGAGGTAGCCGACGAGTATCGACTCTAACACCGAGCGGTCGGCGATGACCGCGTTCGATAGTTCGTCGAGAATCATCTCACACTGTCTCGAACAGTCTGCGACGTCCATGGAGGGAAGACTCCCGTACGGAGCATTAGTAGACCGTCAGTAAACCCGTCCGACCGGGCGCGCCGCGGGACCGCCCGCAGAGGTCCGACAGTCGGCCGTTCCGCCGTTTAACGTCTGCCTTACCGCCGTCCGCGGGCGCGTTCGTCGGACGCGAGGCTGACGGCGCGCGATCGAAGAGAGGAGAGAAAGACGTTCGGTCGGTCGGCGATTCGTCGGCGGACGGTCGGCCTCGTCGGGCGGCGCGGTCAGTCGCCGAACGGGCCGAGGCCGCCCATACCGCCCATGCCGCCGCCACCGCCGCCTTGGTTCTCCAGTTTCTTCATCATGCGCTGCATGTCGCCGTCGCCCATGCCTTGGAACTGCTTGAGGGTGCGCTCCATCATCTTGTGCTGTTGGAGCAGTTCGCGGACGAGTTCCTCGTCCTGACCCGACCCTCGCGAGATACGCTCGACGCGCGACGCGCCGATGACGCGCGGGTTCTCCAGTTCCTCCTCGGTCATCGAGTCCATGATGACGTCGAACGAGCGCATGCGGTCCTGCGTGACGTCCATCGCGTCGTCCGGCAACTGGTCTTTCAACCCGCCGCCGAGACCCGGAATCATGTCGAGGACCTGGTCCAAGGGACCCATCTTGTTCATCGCCTCCATCTGCTTTTGCATGTCCTTCAGCGTGAACGACCCCTTCATGATGTCCTCGGGGTCCCAGTCTTCGTCCTCCTCTTGGGTCTCGGCCATGGCGCGTTCGACCCGTTCGGACAGTTGCTTCAGGTCGCCCATGCCGAGGAGCCGAGAGATGAAGCCGTTCGGCTCGAAGCGTTCGATGTCCTGCACCGTCTCGCCGGTGCCGAGGAAGGCGATGGACGAATCCGTCTCGTTGACGGCGGTCAGTGCGCCGCCGCCCTTCGCCGTCCCGTCGAGTTTCGTGATGACGACGCCGCCGATGCCGATGGAGTCGTCGAACTCGCGGGCCTGTTCCTTCGCGCCCTGCCCGATGGCCGCGTCGAGGACGAGGAGCGAGCGGTCCGGTTCGACGACGGACTCGATGTCCTCTATCTCGTCGATGAGGGATTCTTCGAGGGCGTGTCGGCCGGCCGTGTCCACGATGTGGACGTCGGCGTCCTCGGTGGCTTCGAGGCCCTCGCGGGCGATTTTGACGGGGTTCTCCTCGTCGGGGTCGCCGTAGAAGTCCACCTCGGCGCGTTCGCACATCTGCTTTGCTTGGTCGTACGCGCCGGGGCGGAACGTGTCCGTCTGGATGACGGCGGGGCGCAGGCCCTTCTTCGAGAACCACCACGCCATCTTCGCGGCGGTGGTGGTCTTCCCGGACCCCTGCAGACCCGCGAGCATGATCGTCTGCGGTTCGAGGGGGATTTCGGTGGACTCGCCGATGAGACCGACGAGTTCCTCGTACACTATCTTGAGGACGTGGTCGCGCGCGGAGGTGCCGCCCGGCGGTTCTTCCTCCGTGGCGCGCTCTTTGATGGACGAAGAGAGGTCCATCACGAGGCTCACGTCGACGTCGGCGGAGAGCAAGGAGCGTTGAATCTCCTTGACGATCTCCTCGACGTCCTCCTCGCTGAGACGAGATTTCCCCTGCAGCTTATCGAGACTGCCGCGGAGGGAACTCCCGAGATTGTCGAGTACCATTGAAACAGTCTACGCGAGGCGACGTGTAAAGGCTTTATCCGTCGGTCGGACGGCGTTCGGCGGTCCGGTTCGGCGGCGGCGTACACCGACGCCCTCGTCGCCGCACTCCCGGGCCCGCCTCGCGGGCCGGAGATTCTTCTATCGGGACCGACAACCGACGCGCATGGCCTCCGTCGCCGGTCTCTCCGCGGCCACCTATCTCGCCTTCTGCGGCGCGGCACTCGCCCTCGTACTCACGCCCGGCCCCGACACGATGTACGTCCTCGCCCGCGGGATGCAGGGCCGCGGGGCGGGCGTCCGGTCCGCGTTCGGCATCTCGACGGGCGTGTTGCTCCACACCGCGGCGGCGACGCTCGGACTGGCCGCACTCCTGCGGGCCGCGCCGACGGCGTACCGACTGCTGAAGTACGCGGGCGCGGCGTACCTCGTCTACCTCGGCGTCTCCGCCCTCCGCGAGGGGGAGTTCGACCCGCAGGTGGAGACGGACCCCGAGGGGAGTTTCCGCCGGGGCGTCCTCGTGAACGCCCTGAACCCGAAGGTGGCGCTGTTCTTCCTCGCCTTCCTCCCCGGGTTCGCGGGCGCGGGGGCGGGTGCCGAGGTCAGGATGGCGCTCCTCGGCGCGACGTACGCCGTCCTCACGGCGGCGTACCTCTCGGTAGTCGCCCTCGCGTCGGTGCGCGTCGGGCGCGCACTCGCGGAGACGAGACTCTCTTCGGCGCTGAACTGGGCGGGCGGCGGCGTCATGGTCGCACTCGGCGTCGCACTCGCCGCGGAGTAAAGACGGAGGGGTCGGGTCCGGCGACCGGAGGTGTTTTGTAGCGACGGAAGAGAGTGGTGAGTAGACGGCACGGTCAGGCAGTCCTTTCGTCCCGTGTGGTTTCCACGCGGGTCACCGCTGACTGACCTACCCCGTCTCTCTAACACTCGTGAGCGACATCTCCCGCGCGTTCTACCGACACCGAATCGGAGTTAGAGAGACGTCGCTCTCGATTTGCGGAGTCGAGTGAAAGGAGAGAGGTCGGAGAGAGACGGGAGAAACCGTCCGGCTACTCTTCCTCGCCCAGCAGTCGGTTGACCATCCACTCGGGGTCGAACCGTTCGATGTCGTCGTAGTCCTGCCCGACGCCGAGGAACAGGATGGGCTTGCCCGTGACGTAGGCGATGGAGATGGCCGCGCCGCCGTTGGAGTCGGCGTCGGCCTTCGTGAGGATTGCGCCGTCGATTTCGGCGGCGTCGTTGAACTTCTTGGCGCGTTGGACCGCGTCCTGTCCGGCGACGGCCTCGTCGACGAACAGCGTCATGTCGGGGTCCACCACCCGGTCTATCTTCTCCAACTGCGACATGAGGTCGTTGGAGGTGTGCAGTCGGCCCGCGGTGTCGCCGAGGACGACGTCGATGTCGTGGGCCTCGGCGAACTCGACGCCGTCGTAGAGGACGGCCGCCGGGTCGCCGCCCTGTTCGTGACTGATGAGTTTCTTGTCGAGGTTCTCGGCGTGCTTCTGAATCTGCTCGTTCGCGCCCGCGCGGTACGTGTCGCCGTTCGCGAGGACGGTCGAGAGACCGCGCTCCTCGAAGTAGCGCGCCATCTTCGCGATGGAGGTTGTCTTGCCGACCCCGTTGACGCCGGTGAAGATGATGGTGACGGGCTTGTCCGCCTCCTGTACTCGCTCGTCGAAGTCGAACTGGCCGACGCTGATGACGTCGTAGAGGGCGTCGTGAAGCGCCTCCTCGACGAGTTCGCCCGTGGTGTCGACCTGGGCGCGCGTCTCGCCGATCATCTTGTCGCGGATGGTCTGGAGAATCTCCTCGGCGACGGTCATCTCCACGTCGCTCTCTAAGAGCGCCATCTCCAGTTCCCAGAGGGGGTCCTCGAGGTCCTCCTCCTCGATGATTATCTTCCCCGTGGCGAACGCCGCCGCGCGCTTCAGGCGGCCCGCGCCGGACTTCTTCTTCTCCTCCTTCTCGAGGGCCTCCGACGCCGCCTCGGAGGCGATGGACTCCCGTTCGGGCGACTCCGCGTCGTCGTCTGCGACCTCTTCGAGGTCCGGTTCGGGTTCCGCCGCCTCCGCGTCCGTCGCGGCCTCGACGTCATCGGACTGCGTCCGATGGGCCGACGAGCTTCGCTCGTCGACGTCGTCGGACTGGTCGGGCACCCGTTCTTCGGCCTCTTCGGTGGGTTCGGGGTCGGCGTGTAGCGACGCGTCCGCCGTCGCGTTCGGTTCGATTTCGACCTCCGAGTCCGACGTTTCGGATTCGGCTTCGGTCGCCGCCTCCTTGGCGGGGGACGCGTCCTCCGCGCCCGACGGGCCGACTGCCGACGCGGCGTCGGTGTCGGGGGCGCTTTCGGCCGACGAGTCGGCCGTCGGCGCTTCGGTGTCGGGTTCGGACGCCGCCTCGTCGGCGACGGCCGCCGACGCGTCCGAATCCGTCTCGGCCTCGCTCTCGACGTCGTCGCCAGACGCGGTCTGGCGGGCCGACGAACCCTGTTCGTCGACGTCACCGGACGCGGTCTGGTCGGCCGCCTCGGCTTGCTCCTCGGCTTTCTCCTCGGCGGTGTCCTCGACGTCGTCGCGGAAGTTCTGGAGTTTCTTTTTCAGTCCGTCAAACATCGTGCTAAGGGGTTAGGACGCGACGCTACCGCGTCGCGTCGTGGTCGGGGTGTTTACTCGTCGTCGTCGCTCTGCTGCTGTTGCTGCATCTGCTGCATCTGCTGTTGCTGCATCTGCTGTTGCATCTGCTGGGCCTGCTGTTCGAGTTCGCTGCTCTCGTCTTCCAGGTCCCCGACTTCGCCTTCGAGTTCGGAGATGCGCTCGTCGATGACGTCCTGCTTCGTGCGCAGGGCGTCGATGGCGTCGTCCTGCTCCTGTTCGGCGGCGTAGTTGCCGCCGAGGCCGACGATGACCTCGTCGATGTCCTGCACTTCCGCGCGGAGGTACGCGCCGCCGCCGAGCGGAACCTGCACCGTGGAGCCGGTTTCGAGCGTCTCGATGGCCTCGACGGCCTCGTCTATCTCGTCTTTCTCGTCTTCGAGCTCCTCGATGTCGCCTTCGAGCTCCTCGATTTCCTCGTCGATAGCCTGCAGTTCCTGCGAGAGCTGCTGAAGTTGCTGCTGACCGCCACCCATCATGCGGCGGCCACCTCCTCGACGTCTTCGAGGTCAATCTGGACGCGCTTGAGGCCGTGGCGACTGCCGACGTTGGCGTACACCCGTTCTCGGGCGACGTTTTCGTTCGGAGCCTCGACGGTCGTCTCGAACTGACGGTACCCGTCGCGGCTCTGGTACCGACCGCTCACAGTAAATTCGCTCATACTCCGAGGGTGTGGATGCGCGGGGAAGTATCTTCCTACTCGGGACACCCAACGACGCTCGACCGCAGACGGAGCGAACCGGGTTCGAAGGAGGTAATCGACCGCCCGCGAAGACTCTTCGCGAACGGCCGGACGAAAGCGACGGCGAGAGCAGCGAGAGGAGAGTCGGTGCGACCGCTCGGTCGGGCGGCGACGGCCGTCCGCGAACGGCTCAGTCGATGTAGTCGAGTGCGTCCTCGACGCGACCGATTTCGGGACCGGTCGTCTCCTCGCCGACCACGTAGTCGGAGTCGTTGGCGATGAGGCCGGAGCCGACGAGGGGCGCGCCGTAGTTGACCGTCCCGATGTCCGCGCGGACGTCGAGGAGTTCCTCCAGCGCTTCGAGCTCCGGTTCGCGGGACTTCGGGTGACAGAGGACGCCCCTGTCGTTTGCGACGGCGGCGGTGCCGATGGTTCGGACGTCTGCGAGGTCGCCGTGTTCGACCGGCACCCCGAGGCCGTCCTCGACCGCTTCGACGGCCTCCTCCGAGAGGTCGGGGTGGACGCACGCGCCGTAGTTGTTCGCCAACACGACGTTCCCGGCGGCGTTGATTCGGCCCGGAAGCTCCGTCACCGGGAGGTCGGCCGCCTCGGCTATCGCCTCCTTCTCGCGGTCGGTCGCACGGGCGGAGACGAGCACGCCGTTCTCGTTACCGGTCGCGAGTGCGCCGACCGTTCCCGACCCGCCGACGGTCGTCTTCACGGCCGGAACCCCGAGCTCGTCGCTCATCGACTCGACGAGGCCGTCGTCCGCGTCCGGGCGGACGATGAGCACGTCGTCGGTGACGCGAGCGAAGACGCCGACGTACGACGAACCGGCGAAGGAGGCGCGAAGCACCGTTTACTCTGCCGGTTCCGCTTCGACGACGGGTTCGCCGTCCTCGTCGAAGCGAGCCGCGCGAACGCGGAACTTGCTCGGCGGTTTCTGGCGACCGTGCGCCCAGATGTCCTCGTTGATGTCGGGGTCGAGACGGACGGCCTCTTCCTCGACTTTGAAGTGCTTTGCGAGGTGCTGACGGATGAGCTTCATCGCGCGGTCCGCCGCCTCGTGCGAGGGGACGTTCTTGGCGTCGCGGAGCGGTACCGTGATGACGCGTTCTTCGAAGTCGCTTGCGCTCATTGGTTACTCGTCCGTGTCGCTCCGCCGCCAGTTGCGGCGCTTGGGGTTGCGCGTGACTTCCATGTCCGTCTTCAGCATGACCCACGCGGGGACGCGGCTGTTCTGACGCTCGAGTTTCGCCAGCCGCTTCTTCTTCGCCTTCGTCTTCTTGCTCATAGTGGACGATGTTTTCTCTGGCCCGCATAAAATCTTGTTCCTTCGGCCCCGCACCGTGCGAGAGCGTCGCAGTCCGAATCCGACGACTGCGGCGGAGTACCGTCGCGAAACCGAGTCATTCACGACGGGCGACCCCGACTGGATAATCGATGCGTCACCGAACTACCGCGGTTTTCCTTCTCGTCTCCGCCGTCTGGGGGACGGCGTTCATGGCCACGAAAGTCGGCCTCGGGTCGCTTCCCCCAGCGCTGTTCGCCGCCGTCCGATTCACGCTCGCGGCCGCGCTCCTCTTCTGTCTCGCCTCCGCCCGGGGCGATAGGCTCCGCCCGCGGACGCGAGCGGAGTGGGTTCCCGTCCTGACGGGCGGGGTGTTCACCATCGGCGTCCACCACGCCTTCCTGTTCACCGGCCAGCAGTACGTCTCGAGCGCCGTCGCCGCCGTCCTACTCGGCCTCATCCCCGTCGTCACCCCGGCGCTGACGCGCCTCACCGCCTCGACGGAGCGACTGACGCCCGTCGGCGCGGTGGGCGTCACGCTCGGCTTCGTCGGCGTCGTCGTCATCGCCGACCCGGACCCCTCGAACCTCCTCGGGTCGGAACTCCGCGGCGTCGTCCTCGTTCTCGCCTCCGCGGTGGCGTTCGCCCTCGGCGCGGTATTGACCCACGACGCGAAGTCCGCGCTCCCCCTCGTCTCCACGCAGGCGTGGATGATGGTCGTCGGCGCGGCGTTCCTGCACGTCACCACCCTCGCGCTTCCGTGGGAGTCGTACGCCGACGCGTCGTGGACGCCCGGCGCTCTCGCGGCACTGGCGTACCTCTCCGTCGTCGCCGGCGCGGGCGGGTTCCTGCTGTACTTCTGGCTTCTGGGCCGAATCGGGCCGGTCGAGGTGAGCCTCATGGAGTACGTCATCCCGGTGTTCGCCGCGATAGCCGGGTGGGTCGCCCTCGGAGAGACGCTGGACGCGAACACCGTCGCCGGCTTCGTCACCATCTTCGTCGGTTTCGTCCTCGTGAAGCGGGAGTCGATTCGAAGCGAACTCCGTCGGATGCGGACCGCCGGTCGGACGCGGGCGAACGACGCCGACTGACTACAACTCCACCCGCGTCACCGTGTCGTACCTCGGCCCCTCGTCGGTGAGCGTGCTCTCCTTCAGCCGGATGTCCTCGACGCGGAACGTCCCCAACTCCGGGTCCTCCTCCTCGACGACCCGTTGGACGAGGTCCTTCCCGCGCGCGTCGTCCATCCGCGCGACGGTGACGTGCGGCGTGAACTCGTGGGACTCCTCCTCGAAGCCGAGTTCGACCGTCTCGCGTTCGACCGCCTCGTGGAGGCGCGTCGTCTCCGCCGCGCCCGCGCCGTCCCGGATACCGGTCCAGACGACGCTGATGTAGTCGAGCGAGGGGAAGACGCCGAACCCGCCGACCGTCGCGTCGAACGGGCCGACGCCCGCCTCGGCGACGGCGGACTCCATCGCGTCTTCGATTTCGGGGACGCGCTCCGAATCCGTGTCGCCGAGGAACTTCAGCGTGAGATGCGCCTGTTCGGGGTCGGTGAACCGGAGGCCGTCGGCGTCGGAGAGACGGGCTTGCGCGTCCGCGACGGCCTCCGTCAGCGTCTCGGGGAGGTCGATACTCACGAAGAGTCGCATACGGGGATTCGGACCGCCGCGACCGTAAATGTCGGCGGTGGCGGCCGTCGGGCGGTCGAACTGGGCGGAGGCCGCGAAGACGACGCCGCGGGGACGACGGGCGCACCGTGACGTAGTGCTTAACCGTCCCGGCACCTAACCGCGGCGTATGGCAGAAGACGGCGAGCGAGACCGTCCCCACCAGTTCTCCGAGGGACAAGGGTTCGACGAGGACTACGAGGAGTTCTCGCTGGACCCGCCCGAGTTGAAGATGGACCCCACCAAGGAGGACCCGGTGGACACGCGCGTCATCACGGACACGCTGGACGAGCGTAACGTCGCGTCCGACCAGGTGGACGTAGAACAGCTCATCGACGTCGGCCTCTCGTACATGCAGATAAACCGCTTCGAGGAGGCCACCGAGACGTTCGAACGCGCCGCCCGGTTCGCCGAGGACGGGTCGGCCGAAGAGCAGGAGGCGTGGGTGAACAAGGGGGCCGCACACGCCCAACTCGAAGAGTACGACCAAGCGATAGGCGCGTACCGCGAGGCGCTCAGCATCGACGCGGCCGAACACGAGGCGGACGCGCACACGAATCTGGCCTACGCCCTCTGGGAGTTCGGCGAGACGGACGAGGCGCTCGAACACGCCGAACGCGCCGTCGAGGCCGACCCGCGCTTCCCGCAGGGGTGGTACAACCGGGGCTTCTTCCTGCGAGAACGCGGCCTGAACGAGGACGCCGTGAACGCGTTCGATAACGCTATCCGCCTCGGGATGCGAACCGCCGACGTGTTAGAGGAGAAGGCCCGCGCCCTCGAAGAACTCGGGGAAAGCGAGGAAGCCGAACGCGTCCAAGAGCAGGCGAACGAACTCCGCAGGCAGCAAGAGCAGCAACTCGTCGAGGACCGGTGATGCTACTCCGCGAACGACAGACGCCGGAGGGGCTTCTCGTCTCCGTCTGCGACGACGACTGCCTCGGCGAGACGTACGAGAACGGGTCGGTGTCGCTCGAGGTGACCGAGGAGTTCTACGGCGGCGACGAGGCGACGCGCGCGGACGAGGACGCCGTCGTCGAGAGCCTGACGCGCGCGACGGTGGCGAACATCGTCGGCGAACGCGCCGTCGGCGTCGCCGTCGAGGCCGGAATCGTAGACGAGGAAACCGTCCTCGACGTGGGCGAGACGCGCCACGCGCAACTGCTCTGGATGCGGTAACGCGAACGAGAACGCTCGCCTTCTGCATCGGACGCCGTACGGAGAGGACGCACCCCGCGGCGTCCGGTTTTACTCCGATTTCCGACGGTCGAGAGCGACGGCACCCCTCCGCAGGCGGGGAGAACGGAGGGCGCGACGGACGAGTCGCGCGGCCGTTTTCGACCGCGACGCCGGGGGAGCGTAACCGAATCCAGTTTCGATTCGACGCCGGGACCGAAGACGTGTTAGTGCTGTGGACGCTACCTGTCTTCAATGGAAGCGCAGGAATCGTACCCAGTTGACGTCGCGGCCATCCGCGAGGACTTCCCCATCCTCGAACGGAAAGTCGGCGGCGACATCACGACGCCCGGCGAGAGCCCAGACGACTCCCTGCCGTTAGTGTATCTCGACAACGCGGCCACGAGTCAGACGCCGAAACAGGTCGTCGAGGCTATCGTCGACTACTACTACGGCTACAACTCGAACGTCCACCGCGGCATCCACCACCTCAGCCAGGAGGCGTCCGTCGCCTACGAGAACGCCCACGACAGGGCCGCCGAGTTCATCGGCGCGTCGGGCGGACGCGAGGAGATCGTGTTCACGAAGAACACCACCGAGGCGATGAACCTCGTCGCCTACGCGTGGGGCCTGCAGGAGCTCGGCCCCGGCGACAGCGTCGTCCTCACGCAGATGGAACACCACGCCTCCCTCGTCACGTGGCAACAGATAGCCAAGAAGACGGGCGCGGAGGTTCGGTACATCCGCATCACCGACGAGGGCTACCTCGACATGGACCACGCGACGGAACTCATCGACGACTCCACGAAGATGGTGAGTGCGGTCCACGTCTCGAACACCCTCGGAACCGTCGTCCCCGTCTCCGAACTCGCCGACATGGCCCACGAGGTGGGCGCGTACATCTTCGTTGACGGCGCGCAGTCCGTCCCGACCCGGCCCGTGGACGTCGAGGACATCGACGCGGACTTCTTCGCGTTCTCGGGGCACAAGATGCTCGGTCCGACGGGCATCGGCGTCCTCTACGGCAAAGAGGAGATTCTGGAGGAGACGGACCCCTACATCTTCGGCGGGTCGATGATTCGCAGCGTCACCTACGATGACTCCACGTGGGAGGACCTCCCGTGGAAGTTCGAGGCCGGGACGCCGCCGATAGCGCAGGCCATCGGCCTGCACGCGGCCATCGACTACCTCGACGACATCGGCATGGAGAACGTCCAAGCCCACGAGGAACATCTCGCGGAGTACGCCTACGACGAACTCGCCGCCTTCGACGACATCGAAATCTACGGCCCCCCCGGCGACGACAGGGGCGGTCTGGTCGGCTTCAACTTAGAGGGCGTCCACTCCCACGACCTCTCGAGCATCCTCAACGACCACGGCGTCGCGATTCGCGCGGGCGACCACTGTACGCAACCCCTCCACGACGAACTCGGCGTGCCGGCCTCCACGCGGGCGTCGTTCTACGTCTACAACACCAGAGAGGAGGTCGACAAGCTGGTCGAGGCCATCGACGACGCGCGGCAACTGTTCGCCTGATTCGGGCGATTCGCCGCGGAATTCTCCCGCCCCGGAACCCTTTTTGGCCGCACCACCGTATCGCAGATAACTATGGGCATGGGCTCCGACATGTATCGGCAGCAGATTCTGGACCACTACAAGAACCCCCGGAACAAGGGCGAGATGGAGGACCCGACGTTCACCCACACCGGTGAGAACCCCTCCTGCGGCGACACCATCACGATGCACGTCAAACTGGAGGACGACGGCGACACCATCGACTTCGTCAGCTTCACCGGCGACGGGTGCGCCATCAGTCAGGCCTCCGCGAGCATGCTCACCCAGACGCTCCCGGGGGCGACGCTCTCGGAGCTCGAAGCGATGGACCGCGACGACATCGTCGACATGCTCGGCGTGGACATCTCGCCGATGCGAATCAAGTGCGCCGTCCTCGCGGAGAAAGTCGCACAGGACGGCGCGAAACTCTACGAGGGCGAAGACATCGACATCGACCGGACGACCACCGAAGAGTAACGCTCTCCGTCTCTCTCCTCTCGTTCGTCTCGCGCGCGGAGTCGCTACTATCGAATTGTGGCAAAAACGGGAAAGCGAACGCCGAAGAAACGGAAATCCGGTGTGACCCGGGGGAATGCGTGCGTCGGAGTGACGCGGAGACTGCGACCGTACCCTGAGCGGCTTTACTCGGGCTTCAGACCGCCGTCCTGTACGCGCATGACCGCCTCGCCGTCCGCGAGGTTCGGCGCGTCCACGAGGCGGACGATACGCTTGTCGCCCTTCGACTTCCGGAGGTAGATACGGAACGTCGAGGTGTGCCCGAGGATGTTCCCGCCGATGGGTTGCGTCGGGTCGCCGAAGTACGAGTCGGGGTTCGACGCGACCTGATTCGTCACGAGGACGATGGAGTTGTACAGGTCGCCGATGCGCATCAGGTCGTGGAGGTGCTTGTTGAGCTTCTGCTGTCGTTCCGCGAGTTCGCCCCGGCCGACGTACTCGGCGCGGAAGTGAGCGGTCAGAGAGTCCACGCAGACCAGACGGACCGGATACTCGGTGTCCTCGTGCTTGCTGGCGAGCTCCTTGGCCTTCTCCGCGAGGAGGATCTGGTGGTTGGAGTTGAACGCCTTCGCGACGTGAATCTTGTCGAGGATGTCGTCGAGGAGTTCCTGCATCGCCGCTTCGTCGTCCGGCGTCCCCTCGATGTCGCGGTCGTCCATCGTCGCCTGAAGCGTCTCGTCGTCCAGACCGCGGACCATGTCGTCGATACGCTCCGGGCGGAACGTGTCCTCGGAGTCGATGAAGATACAGCTGCCGTGGAGGCCGCCGTGTTCGCGCGGAAGCTGGACGTTGACCGCCATCTGGTGGGTTACCTGCGACTTCCCGGCACCGAACTCGCCGTACACCTCGGTGATAGACTGGGTCTCCAGACCGCCGCCGAGCAAGTCGTCGGCCTCGGGGATGCGCCAGCTGAGTTTGCCGATCTGTTCGCGCCGTTCGAGGACCATCGACCCGGTCTCGAAACCGCCGATGTCCGCCGCGTCTCGGGCCGCGTTGATGATGTCCGACGCCGTGCTACTGCCGATGTCCGCCTTGTTCGACAGTTCGCCGGGGCTCGCGACCGCGATGCTCTGGTAGCTCTCGTATCCCGTCTCGATGAGTTTGTCCGCCGTCGCGGGACCGACGCCGGGGAGGCTCTCTAGATCGTCTTCTGCCATCGTACTTTCTCCTCGGGCCTATACCCACATAAAGCCTCGTTAACAGCGGAGTGAAAGTGAAACCGGCGGACTGCGGCGGGGTCACAGATTCGAATCGGTGAACGTTCAAGTGAGATGGGTATCTCGACGGCGACGACGGACGAACCCTCTCGGCGGGGACGAATCGGCGTCGCGCGGAGAAAATCGGGACCGAAAACGGAGCGGGTCGGGTCGGACGGGAGACGGTCGGACGAAGGGAATCGAACGAGAGACGTTACCGCGGCGAGGGGGCGTCACTCCCACGGGTGGCCGCCGGTGCGGTCGGGCCACATCGGGTACCAGTACTCCTTGTCCGGTTCGATTTCGAGTTCGCCGTCGAGGACGGACTCTAGTTTCATCAGCACGCGTTCGTTCTGCTCTTTGCCGCGTTCCGGCGCGAACGGGTAGTACGCCCCGCGGCGGAACGAGTATATCCAGTACGCGCGTTGGCCCTCCTTCTCGAAGCCGAAGACGGCGGCGAGGAGGCGCGACCCGTAGCCGCGTTCGATGAACTCGTCGGCGGCGAAGTGGACGCTCGTGACGAGGTCCTCGGGGTCGTCGTCTTCGAGGACGACCCACTCCCACCCGTGGGAGTCCTCGCGCACCTCGAACGTCGTCCCCGTCTCCTCCTCGCCCGCGCCGAGGATGGCCTCAACCTCGGAGACGGTCTGTTCGAAGTCCGTGCTGTCGACGGAGGAGAAACAGAGGGCCGCCGCGTCGACGGAGTCGTAGCCTAAGTCCGCCTCCATCGTCAGGTAGGCGGTGCTCATCCCGAACAGGTCCTCGGGGTCGGCGTCGCGCGTCGCGTCGGCCTCGGCGCTGATTCCGAGCACGGAGCGGATGGAGTCGAACAGGCCCATCGGTTCAGGCCGTCTCCATCTCGCGTTCGAGCTGGCGGAGTCGCTCGATGCGGTTCTCCGTCGAGGGGTGCGTCGAGAACAACTTCCCGACGAACCCGCTCTTGATGGGGATGATGAAGAACGCGTTCATCTCCGACTGCTCCCGCAGGTCGTTCTTCGGAACGCTGTCCATCCGCCCGGATATCTTCTGGAGGGCGGAGGCGAGTGCGGAGGGCCTGCCGGTGATGAGCGCCGCCCCCCGGTCCGCGGCGTACTCGCGGTAGCGCGAGAGCGCGCGGATGAGGAAGAACGAGATTATCCACACCACGAGGGAGGCGAGGACGGCCACGAGGACGCCGCCGCCCTGCCGGTCGCGGTTGCCGCCGCCGAAGAAGAAGCCCCAGCGGACGACCATGAACGCCACCGTCGAGAGGAACGACGCGATGGTCATCACCATCACGTCGCGGTTCTTCACGTGCGCGAGTTCGTGCGCGAGGACGCCCTCTAACTCGTCTCTATCGAGCGTTCGGAGGAGACCGGTCGTGACGGCGACGGCGGAACTCTTCTGGGACCGTCCGGTGGCGAACGCGTTCGGGACGCGCGAGTCGGCGACTGCCACCTTCGGTTTCGGCAGGTCCGCCTGCTGGGAGAGGCGCGAGATGGTCGCGTGCAACTCGGGGTACTCCTCTTCGGACACCTCCTTCGCGCCCATGCTGTAGAGCGCGAGTTTGTCGCTGAAGAAGAACTGCGCGCCGAGGAACAACACGACGAAGGGGAGGGCGACTACGTACCCGGTTCGCACGAGCACCGCCACGAAGACGATGTACAGGGCGAAGAGCAGGAACATCGTGAACGCCATGCGCCCACGCAGTCCCCAATCCCGTTTCCATTCCATACAGTCACTTCGCGCTCAGGATAATAAACGCTGTTGGAGGGAGGGGAACTATGGCGGTTTACCGCGTCGTCGTCCGCATGGAGACAGTCGTCGTCACCGGCGCTGGCGGTCGGTCCGGTCGTTGGATCGCGGACGCCCTCGCCGACGAGTACGAGGTGGTCTGCGTCGATATCGACCACCCCGGCTTCGAGGTGGACGCCCGCGCGAACGTTGACTTCCGCGCGGCGGACCTGACCGAGAGGGGCGAGGCGTTGGACCTCCTCGCGGAACTTGCCCCCGATGCGGTGGTCCACTGGGCCGCACTCCCCTCCCCCACGCGGCACGCGGGGGGACGCGTCTTCGAGACGAACACGCTCGCCACCTACAACGTCCTCGTGGGCGCGGGCCGCGCGGGTGCGCGCGTCGTCTGGGCGTCCAGCGAATCGGCCTACGGGTTCCCCTTCGCCGAGGAGAAGACGCTCCCCGACGAGTTGCCCGTCACCGAGTCGCACCCCCTGCGTCCGGAGGACCCCTACGGCGCGTCGAAAGTCGCGGGCGAGGAGGTTGCGAAGATGGTGACGCGGCGGTACGGCGTCCCCGTCGCCGCGGTTCGCCCGTCGTGGATACAGTATCCCGGCGAGTACAACTGCCGCGACGTGGCCGAGTCCGGCGACCTGTCGGGCGGCGCGGGCAACTTCTGGAGTTACGTGGACGTGCGCGACGTGGCGAGCATCGTCGCCGCCGCCGTAGACGCCGACTTCGAGGGCCACGAGGCGTTCCACGCCGCCGCCGGGGACAACTACCTCGGCCGCCCCACCGCCGAGGTGGTCGAAGAGTTCTTCGGCGGACTCCCCGACGACTGCGCGATAGACGGCGAGGCGTCGGCGCTCTCGACGGCGAAGGCGGCGGAGTACCTCGACTGGGAGCCCGAGCACTCGTGGCGCGAGGCGGAATCGGAGTCCGTGCCGGGGCCGTCGCTGACGCGGTGACGCCGCGGCCCGGACGGCGGACTCCCGGCGAACCGACGCCGAACGACCGACTCCTGCAGAACGCCGCCGAACGGCGGACGACGCGCCTGTCGTGCACCTTAAAAGTCCTCGCGGCCTACGCCGTACGAATGAGTTCTGGCGACTTCTGTCCGCGCTGCGGCGACCCGGTTCCGGAGCGGAGCGAACCGCTCCCCGGGACGCCCCGAGAGCGAGACGAGGTGCTCTGTAACGAGTGCTACTTCGAGGACTTCGAGTTGGTAGACGCGCCCGACGAGATTCAGGTCCGCGTCTGCTCGCAGTGCGGGGCGGTCCATCGCGGCAACCGGTGGGTGGACGTCGGCGCGCGCGACTACACCGACATCGCAATCGAGGAGGTGAGCGAGTCGCTGGGCGTCCACCTCAAAGCCGAGGACGTGCGCTGGGGAATCGAGGCCGAACAGGTGGACGAAAACAGCATCCGCATCCACTGCACGTTCTCCGGCGTCGTCCGCGGCACGTACGTCGAGGAGGACGTGACGGTTCCCGTGCGCATCTCCCGCGAGACGTGCCAGCGGTGCGGTCGCATCGCCGGGGGATACTACTCCAGCACCGTCCAAGTGCGCGCGAACGACCGCACGCCGACGAAGGAAGAACAGGCGCGGGCCACCGAGATAGCCGAGACGTACATCGCCGCCCGCGAGGAGAAGGGCGACAGGGACGCGTTCATCTCGGAGATAAACCAGACGCCCGAGGGTCCGGACATCAAGATATCGACGAACCAGATGGGCCGCGGCGTCTCCAAGCGCATCGTCCGCGAACTCGGCGGGAGTTTCGAGGAGTACCCGACGCTCGTCACCGAGGACGGCGACGGCAACGAGGTGTACCGCGTCACCTACGCCGTGCGCCTGCCGAAGTTCACGCCCGGCGAAATCATCGACCCCGACGACGACGACGGCGGGCCCGTGTTGGTCCGCAGCGTCCAAGGGAACCTGAAGGGCGTCCGCCTCGACACCGGCGAAGAGTACGAAGCCCGGTTCGAGGAGGGCGAGACGCCCGACGCGCGGACGCTCGGAACCGCCGAGGACGCAGAAGAGACAACCGTCGTCACCGTCGAGGACGAACACTCCGTACAGGTGTTAGACCCCGAGACGTACGAGTCGAAGACCATCGCCCGGCCGTCGTACTTCGACCCCGACGAGGCGACGGTGCCGGTGCTGAAGAGTCGCGCCGGACTGCACATACTGCCGTCTGACGCGGTCGAAACGGACGCAGAATAGGATTTTACGGTCGAATCAGTCCGCGCCGACGCGGGTGCCCGACCCGGTCGGTACCGCGGTTTCGGAGTCGTCTCGCACGGGGATGCCGTGTTGCTTGAGCGCGACGAGGAGTTCCTCTTCGGACCTCCCCGCGCGGGCGGCCGCTTCGGAGAGCGAGAGGGTCCCGCTCCGGTACAGCGTCATCGCCGTGGTCAGGGCGTGTGTGTGCATGGCCGATTACAGCCGTACAAACAGAACAGAGGGTGTTAACTATTTCGTGAGAACGCTTGCCAGAGTGAGCGCATATAAGGAAGATAATGTGTGGTTTCGGAACTCTAATCGGATTATGAGACAACACACGCCCAAAGCAATGGACAATCATTAACTATTCGGCGAAGCATCGTTGCGGTCGGTGTGATAGTTGCCAGTCTCGGGGGCGAGAATCGGGGCGAAGAATTGAAACCCTCGGGGGGTCGGGAAACCGTATGGACAGACAGCAACTGATGGCCCTCGTGTTGACCTTCCTGATGGTCGGATCGATGTTCATCGCCGGCGCCAGTTACCTGTTCTACTAACCGTCGCCCCACACGTCCGAGAGCGGGTGTTTGGAGCGACCGCCGTCTGAGTCGCTACCGGACGCGGCGGAGTCGGACCGGCCGTCGGCGCGAGAGTCGCCGCCCTTCGCTCCCGAGGAGGTGTCGCGAGTCCCCCCGGAGCGACCGGTCCGCGTCGACGTCGATGCGGTTCCCGCGTTCGATAGCCCGCCGGACCCGGCACCCGCCCGCGCGCCCGCCGCCTCGGGGTCGAACTCGGGGAGGTCGGGCGTCGTCGTGCGGTCCACCTGTTCGCGGAACCACGCGGGCATGTCCGAGCGGGTTCGCTCGAAGAGGTCCAAAAGACTCGAATCCGCGAGGTACGTCGCGCCGTAGTCGTCGGGCGCGCGGACGACGCGCCCGCACGCTTGGATGACGGTCCGGAGGGCGGCGCGGCGGTACCACGGCCACTGGCCGTCTTCGAGGCGGCGCGCGACGCGGGTGTCGTTCGTGTTGAGGTACGGCGCCTTACAGATGACCTGCCAGCGACAGAGGTCACCTTTCAGGTCCAACGCCTCCTCCATCTTCACCGAGAGGAACACGTCCGGGTCGTCCGTCGCCTTCCACGACTCCAGTTCGGCGTCGCGGTTCTGCCTGTCGTGGGCGCGGATTCGGTTCCCGAGCCCCAACTGCGCGAGGCGGCGCTTCAGTTCCGACTGGATGGCGTAGGAGTGGCAGTGGACGAGTCCCTTCTCCTCGCGGTGGTGCGCCATCAGTCGGACGAGGACGCGCGCCACCTTCGGGAGCGTCTCGTCGCGGTGTTCGTACGTCATCTTCCCCCGCGTCACGTCGTACAGCGGTCGGTTCTCCACGGGGAACGTGTGCTCGACGTCCACGAGGGCCACGTCGTCGGGGTTCAGGCCGACGCCGCGACAGAACGCCTCCTTGTTCAGAATCGTCGCAGAGAGCAGGGCGAACTTGTTGCCGCGGTCCCAGACGGTGTGGTGGAGGTATCGCTCGGGGTCGAGCGGTTTGATGCTCATCCCCTCGCCGTCGGGTTGGTCCACCACCCACGTCGTCGCGCTCTCGGGGTCTCTGTAGTCCTCGATGAACCACTTCAACTCCGAGCGGAGTTCCTGCAACCGGTCGCGCCGCGCCGCCTCCTCGGGCGTCAGTTCCGGTTTCGTGAGGAGTTCGTCCTTCGCGCGCTTGCAGACGCCCATCAGGGCCTCGGCGAACCGCACCGTCCGCTCTACGGGGTCGTCGGCTGCGGTCACGTCCGGAACGCCCACGTCGTCCCAGACGGGGACGGTGCGCGGGTTCAGGTCGATGGTGGCGTACATCTCCGCCCACTCGGCGAGTCCGTGCGCCTCGTCTATCACCACCACGTCACGCTTACGGAACACGTCCGAGCCGGCGGTCTGCATGAAGTACGCGAGCGTCATCGCCGCTATCTGTCGGTTCGAGGCGATGGCGCGGTCCGAGAAGTACGGACACCGGTGGCGGACGGTGCAGTCGAACCCTTTCTGTCGGGCGCAGGGCGCCCGGTCGACGGGCGTGTCCTCCTCGCCGTTGATGATGCAGGTGTAGTTGCGCTTCCCGCGGATGACCTGCAGGTCGTCGAGGAGTTCGTCTTCGGCCACGTCGTCGAGTTGCGACACCTGCGGCGTCGTGTAGTACGCGTCCGTCGCCTCCGCGGGGGCCGCCTCCTCTACGGTCCGGGCCGCGCCCGCGATGGAACGCGCGAGGAGGGATTTCCCGCTCCCCGTCGGCGCGCGCACCAACACGACGTCGTTTCCGGCGGCGAACGCGTCGCGGATGTCGCGGAGGGCTTGCTCTTGGGTTCCGCGGTAACTGGGGGCCGGGAACGAAGGGAGGATGCGCGAGGGGTCCACGTGCGTCCCTGCTTCGCGCCGAGGTAAAAACCTTCCATCGGCCCCGTCGCGTCTCGGTCGTCAGACACGTTCGCCGGCGAAGCGGTCGACGCGCGGGGCGTTCGTCGTCATCGGGCGCTCTGTACTATCAGTCGGAGAATCCCGAACAGGGCCAGCATCACGAGCAACCAGAAGAGGAGTACGAAGAGCAGTTCGAGTCCACTGGGCGAGGTGGCGAATTCGTTGTACACGGGGAGTCGTGGCACTCGTCCTATAGATACTTTCTCTCGACTCAGCGTCGCCCGGTCCGCGTCGTATCGGAGCGGACGCGATGGAAGATGCCGACCAAGCCGCCGAGGAAGAGCGCTATCCCGCAGAGGACGAAGGGGAGTTCGACGAGACTCTCCCACGGTTCGACGTCCGTGATGATGTGAAAGGCGTTCTGCGAGTGGACGGCGACGAGGTAGCCGAGGTAGGTGACGCCGTACAGTTTCAGCAGTTCCGGGTTCAGGGCGTACCGAAGCGAGTCGGCGGCGGGGCCGTCGGGCATACTCAGAGGTAGTGAAAGTCGCCGAATACGTCTTGTGATGTGAGAGACAGGTCTGGGGTCGAGAGGAGGCCGTCCGGCGGAGTATCGAAGTCCCGTCGAGAAGCAGTCAGGTCGCGTCTCGGAGCGATTCGCGTCGCGTCACTCGCCCAGAAGCGAGGACATAATCTTCTGCTCCGCGGCGCGCATGTGCTGGGTGAACGTCGGCGCGGAGATGCCCAGCGTCTCGGCGATCTCCTTGCCGGAACTCTCGCGCGGCCACTCGAAGAACCCGCCGTAGAAGGCGGATTCCAGCACCGAGCGCTGGCGTTCCGTGAGGTTGTCGAGGGGGTTCGTCGCCTCGCCGTCCGAGCGCTCGGTTCGCGTGGTGTGTCGCTGGGCGATGACCCTCGCGTCGGGGTACGCCTCCTGTACGCCGTCTACGACGCGGCGCACGTCGGCGCCCTGCGGCAGGTGGACGACCACCCGGTAGTCGCCGTCCTCGATCTTCGCCTCGCGGACGCGGCCGCCCTGCGAGGCGACAAGCGCCACCACCGGCGGGTCGGTGAGTCGGACCGAGAAGCGCGTCATGCCGTCGCGTTCGCCCACCTCCGAGACGGAGTCCCACGACGGGAGCGCCTCGACGACCTTCTGGAGGGTCTCGCGGCCCTCCTCGTCGGCGGAGCCGTACGTGAGGAAGTGGTCCTCGTCCACGCGAATCGTCCGGTCGAGCGTTATCGTCCCCGACCCGGAGCCGCCGCCGAGGGAGTCGAAGATGTTCCGAATCTCGAACTCTATCTCGACGACGTTGTCGCTTATGAGCGCCTCCTTCCGTTCGATGGCGGCGATGGCGTGACCGACGATGTCGCCGAGTGTGCCGACGACCTCCCGTTCCTCGCCGCCGAATGCCTCCGGGCGGGCCGAGTAGACGTTCAACACGCCGTAGAGGATACCGTCGTGGACGATGGGTATCGCCGCCGACGACCGGACGCCGTACTCCACGGCGGTGTCTCGCCACGGTTCGAAGTCGGGGTCCTCGAGGACGTGTTGGACCACCTGCATCTCCTTCGTCTGGATGGCCCGTCCGGTGGGACCCTGCCCGGTTTCGCTGTCGTCGTAGGTGACGTCTACCTCGTCGAGATAGTCCCCAGTTCCGGCTTCGGCCTGCACGGTTACGCCCGGATTCGCGCGTTCGACGCCGCCTATCCACGCGAACAGGTACGACTCGGTTTCGGCCAAGCGCTCGCAGACCAGCCGCTCTATCTCCTCGCGGGAGGACTGTCGGAGGACGGCCCCCGTGATGTCTTGGACGACGCTGTTCAGTTGGTTCAGCGCGGCCAACTGTTCGCGCTGTTGTCTGAGCTGTCGCTCCTGTTCGTTCCGCTCCATCGTGTGGAAGATGGAGCGGGTCAGGATGTCCGCGTTAATCTCGTCTTTGACGAGGTACTCGTCGGCCCCGCGACGGAGCGCCTCCATCCCCGTCTGTCTGTCGCGGAGTCCCGTGAGGACGACGACCGGCGTCTCCTCCGTCCGTTCGAGCACCGCCGAGAGCGTGTCGAGACCGGTGCTGTCCGGGAGGTCCAAATCGAGGAGGACCACGTCCGGTGGGTCGCTGTCCAGTCGTTCTATCCCCGGTTCGAGGCGCGACTCGCGTATCACCGTCGGTTCGGCGCGTTCGCGCGTCACCTGCTCGGCACCGACGCTTGCGCTGGCACCGGAGCCCGCCTCCGCCGTCCGTTCCGGGAGTTCGGTGGCCTCTCGGAGGATCTCGCGGATGTAGCGAGCGTCGCCGGGGTTGTCTTCTATCAGGAGGATCGTGAGCGTCGTCTCGTCCGTCATTGGTACTCTCGTGATGGAGGGAGGTGAACGAGCGTGAACCAGAACTCCTCGAACGACCGGACGAGCTCGATGAATTCGTCGGGATCGACCGGTTTGGTGAGGTAGGCGTTCGACTGCAGTTCGTAGCCCCGTATTATGTCTTCTTCGGCCTTCGAACCAGTGAGGATTATGATCGGAATGCGCCGCAGTGACGCGTCGTCCTTGATTTCGTCGAGGACCTCCATCCCGCTTACCTTCGGCAGGTTCAGGTCCAAGAGGACGAGGTTGGGGCGCGGAGCGTCCTCGTACTCGCCGCGTTGGTAGAGGAAGTCCAAGGCGGCCTCGCCGTTCCGAACGACGTGCAGGTCGTTGCGTATCTGTCCCTCCTTGAACGCCTCCTGCGTGAGACGAACGTCGCCGGGGTTGTCCTCGACGAGGAGGATATCTATCGGGCCCCCGTTCGATTTGCTCACGGTATCACTCCGTCCTCGGGAAGGTTAAGTCGAACGTCGGACCCGCCGTCGCCGCCCCCGGGCGGCGTCCGACGCCGAGTCTCTCCTCGAACACACTCATGTACCGTACGGAGACAGTAGAGACGGATAAGCCCACCACTGAACCGATTCGAAGAACGTCTCGGAAGGAGACTCATCGAGCGACCGGCGAGAAGACGGCCGCCGGGAGGGCGCGTTCGTCCGGGCGGAGTTCGGGACACGCGAGTCGGCGGCGTTACAGCGCACTCACGTCGTCGCTCGTCACGGTTCTGTCGTCGGGCAGTTGTTCGATGCAGTCGTAACAGAGGAAGAACTCGCCGCCGTCGTCGAGTTCGAGCGTGATGCCGCCGGTCGAACTCGTCTCGAAACTCCAGAAGTCGCCGATGCCGCCGGCGATTCGGACCGCCTTCCTGCACCCGTCGCACGGTTCCGTCGTCATGGCCGACGAGAGGGACCCGACACGTAAACCTCCTCCGTCGCCCCGTGCGGCCGCGCCGAGGATTCATGCGAGTGTGTGACGTAGTATACAGGCATGCGCGTTGACTGCGAAGGGTGCGCCGGTTGCTGTCTCGACTGGCGACCGCTAGCGGCCGAGGGCGGCGGCGGTCGGCGCGGCCCGCGGGAACCGCTAGACGACGTGTACAACCTCGTCCCCCTCACCCGCGACGAGGTGGTCGCGTTCGTCGAACGCGGCGTCGGCGACGCGATGGTCCCCCGGATGTGGGCCGCCGCCGAGGAACGGGAGGGGGGCGTCGAGGTAGACGGCGTGGACGTCGCCGCCATCGGCGGCCGCCCGGCGTTCTTCGTCGGCCTCCGAAAACCGCCGAAACCCGTCGGGCCGTTCGGTCACTCGCGGCGGTGGCTCCGGTCCTGTATCTTCCTCGACCCGGAGACGCTCCAGTGCCGCATTCACGGCGACGACGAGTACCCCGACGAGTGCGCGGAGTACCCCGGCCACAACCTCGCTCTCGACCAAGAGACGGAGTGCGAACGCGTCGAGTCCGCGTTCGGCGGCGAGAGACTGCTTGACGACGAGGCCCCCGAGGGACAACGTGGACTGCTCCTCGGCCCGCAGGCGGTCGGTTCGAAGGTGTTCACTCACCCCGACCCGGGTCGCCTCGATGGCGTCGTCGAACGGATGCGCCGCGGCGACCTGACGCCCGAGGACCGCGCGGAGTTCGTCGGCGTCGCCGCCGGGTCGCACGCGGGGTCGTTGGAGGTGAACGAGGACCGGGCCGAACAGACCCGCGAGGAGGTCTTAGCCGCCGATTCGTGGGTCGGTGAGTCGATAGCGGAGTGGACGGAACTCGCGGGCGAACTCGGGGACGAAGCGGACGCGCACCTCGACGTGGAGGAGTCCCGCGGCGCGCCGAAGACGCCGGGGTGGGACGCGGTGGACGGCGATTAGTAGCCGGTGAGACCGTTTCTGTATTCGAGACAGGGGTCGAAACTCAGTGGCCGGATATGCTCGGTAAGTGCGCGTATCTATCAAATACCACTTTTTCTCTTCCGAACGGGTATGTCCTCCCGGTTGTGAGAAGGCGATATGAATCAATCCCAGCTCCTGCGAAGCCTTGCCGTCCTCGTTATTTTCGCCGGTGTAGGGCTAATCTGGCATGCGATACAAAATCCGCTCTGCGCAGGGTTCGGTGGAGGATGTGTGCCAGATATTGCATACATCGTCCCCGGAACAATTGCCCTGTCTCTCAGAATTGCCCTCTTTCTATTTACCCATCGACAGCGGTTATCCGATTTTAGTACAAATGAGTGAATGTTCATGGCGGCGAGGGGACGTCTCGACAATCGCGGAAGGCTCTGTGCGGTTGATTCCAAAGGTTAGTGACACCACGGAACGCGTCCGTGATGACCCAACCCGAAAGACCAGTTCACTATTAGAGGCGGCCGATTGAAAGCCTTCCTAAATGGGTCATAAATTCGATAGGGTAGAGGGTGTACTCTCTCGACCCCGTCTGTGAAAAAATTCTGACGGGGCTGTCCGTGTCAGCGGGCTCTCACTCGTGGCATTCGTCGTCGTGTTCCTGCTTGCGTCCGGTCATGTATGGGCGAGGCCGACGCCCGAGAACGTCGTCGGACGAGAGACAGCCACCGCTCTTCAGATGCTGAGTGGATGCCCTGTACTTAGCGCTTGTTTCAGCACGGGTACTGAATAAAGAAATCGTAGCACCGACTACGGTTCGGACGCCGACTGGCGAGAAGCGTTAACAGCGTCGCAACCCCAAAACGAGCCATGCGCGTACTCGTCACGGGGGCGACGGGGTTCGTCGGCAGCAACCTCGTCCCCGCACTCCTCGACGCCGGCCACGACGTGACCGTTCTCACCCGCGACGCCGACCACTACGACGGTCCCGAGGGCGTCCGCGTCGTCGAGGGCGACGTCCTCGAAGCGGGGACGTTCGAGTCGGCACTCGACGTGGACGCCGCGTACTACCTCGTCCACTCGATGGCGTCCGGCGAGGACTTCGAACGGCGGGACAGACTCGGGGCGCGGAACTTCTCGCGGGCGGCGTCGGAGGCCGGGGTCGAGCGGGTACTCTACCTCGGCGGACTCGGCGAGGAACGCGACAGACTCTCGCCGCACCTGCGTTCGCGCCGGGAGGTCGAACACATCCTCGAACAGGGCGACTACGAACTGACGACGCTCCGGGCGGCCATCGTCATCGGCGACGGCAGCGCCGGGTTCGAGACGGTCCGGCAACTGGCCGCCCGCCTGCCGGTGATGCTGACGCCGCGGTGGGTGGATACACCGTGTCAACCCGTCGCCGTCTCCGACGTGGTGGCGTACC
The DNA here is from genome assembly GCF_900100875.1 of Halopelagius longus. Classification (NCBI taxonomy): domain Archaea; kingdom Methanobacteriati; phylum Methanobacteriota; class Halobacteria; order Halobacteriales; family Haloferacaceae; genus Halopelagius; species Halopelagius longus. The sequence goes on from NZ_FNKQ01000003.1 coordinate 660,231, forward strand.
TCGTCGGCGTCCTCGACGCGCCCGAGACGGCGGGCGGGACGTACGAAATCGGCGGCCCGGACGTGCTGACGTACGGCGAGATGCTCGAACGCGTCGGCGACCACCTCGGCCGCCGCCCCCGCCTAATCGAGATACCGGTGCTATCGCCCGGCCTCTCGTCGTACTGGGTCGGCCTCGTGACGGACATCCCCCCTTCCGTGGCGCGACCCCTCATCGAGGGCCTGAAGAACGAAGTCGTCGTCCGCGACGACAGCATCAAAGAGCACGTCTCCGTCGAACTCACGTCGTTCGACGAGGCCGTAGCGAACGCGCTCGGACCGCCCGCCGACGGGGAGGACGAAGCGGGCGCAAACGAGGGGGACGAAGAGAGCCCCGACATCGCGCCGCCGTTCGGCGACGACGGAGACGAGGGGACGGAGGCCGCCGACTCGGGGGCGGACGCGGGGTCGAGCGCGGTGGACCGGTAGATGGGAGACGGGCCTCCGGAGAACCGACCCGCCGCGCAGACGGAGTACGGCGAGGCGTGGGTGTACGAGAGCATCGTCGGCGCGCTTCCGGGCGTCCACCTCACCGACGGGCAGGCGATAGCCATCCAGTTGGGCCTGTTCGAGGTCGGAGTGGTGGCGTTCGCGTGGGTGTACGACCTCTGGAACGCCGTCCTCCCGGGCACCGTCGCGGTGGCCGTCGCCGCCGTCGGGAGCGTCGTGATGCTCCGGATGGGACGGACGACGCGCCGCCTCGACCTGCCGGACGCCTACGGGCGACTGCTGTTCGGGTCGAGCATCGAAGTCGTCCTCGGCGTCCTCGCGTTCGTCGCCCTCGTGACGCACCTGTTCGTCTTCGAACCGCGGCGGGCGGCGACGCCCCTCGTCGAGTCGATGTTCGGGCCGGAACCGCCGATTATCGTCGTCTACCTGATGCTTCTGGTGCTGTGGGACCTCTGTTACCGCATCGGCACCTCGTGGTGGACCGCCGTCGTCGCCGCGTGGCGGTCCCGGACCTACGCGTTCGACGAGGAGACGGCGAGGGCGTTGCGCCGCGTGGACGCCTGGAACGTCCTGTTCGGCCTCTCGCAGATCGCAGTCCTGCCGTTCGTCGCGGACCGACCGGTGTTGCTCACTGCGGTCGGCGGACACGTCGTCGCCGTCTCCGTCGTCTCCACGGCGGCGGCGGCGTCGCTACGAGTTCGGTGACGGGAAAAGAGCGGTCACTCGTCTTTCATCTCGCGGAACTGGTCTAAGAGGGCCTCCGCGGAGTCCCCCGAGTCGTACTCCACTTTGCCGTGGTAGACGGTACGCTCGTCGTCGAACCCCGCGTCGACGGACCCGTTCTTTCGCTCACGGCGCTCGTGTTCGTCTTCGTCGTATGCCCCCATTGACATGGTACAACATACCTTTGGTAATCGGAGTCATATATAATTATCGCCGAATATTTCGAGCCGGACGCGGAACGGATAAACCCGCCGACCGCGTATAGGAGGTGTGGCACGCCCGCTTCGATTCCGGCACGCGCCCGGCCGATGGACCGCAGACCGGGTCCGTCGGGACGTCTACGACGACCTCGACCGAAATCTCGGCGCGACGATGACCTCGCCGTGGTTCAAGCCCCCCTCCGCGTTCGAGGGGTACCGATTCGAGATGGACAACGGCGACGTTGCGCTCTTTCTGTGGAACGACGACGAAGCGTACTGGCTCGGGAACACGGAGACGCCGAAGTGTCTGTGGAAGACCGAGAAGTACGGCTTCACCGAAGTACCGCACGGCGTCTCGCGGTGGGCGACGAAGGAACTGACGGCGCAACTCCACGAGGAGTCGCCGTGGCTCGAACCGTACCCGCACCTCTCGTGGTACTTCCTGCCCGTCTTCCTCTCGAAGGACGGCCGGGAGACGACGCGGACGTTCTTCCGAGACCACGCCGCCGGATTCCCCGACGCGACGGCCGAGGAGGCCTTGGAGTACTTCGAGTCGTTCCTCCGGACGGGCGTCTTAGACGACGACCGGGAGGTGATGGCCGGCAAACTCGGCACCTCCGAGTATCTGGACCTCACGCGGATGACGGCCGCTATGGGCGAGTTCAACGCGGCGAGGGTGCTCCACGACGCCGGCTACGACCTCGAACCGGAGATTCCGGTCTCGACGGGGCACGCCATCGACTACCGGGTCCAGAAGGACGGCGACGGTACCCTCGTCGAGGTGACGAGGCCGTTGCCGCCGAACCGCAGAAACGCGGGCACCGGCGTCGCCGCCGTCCGCGACACGGCCGAGACGAAGTCCGTCGGGCAGTTACAGGAACACGGCGGCGGCGTCGTCCTGTTCGTCGACTGCTCGTCGTTCCCGGACGACGACTGGATGGCCGTCAAAAGCGAGAAGCCGGAGGTCCACCACCGTCCGGCGGTGGTGTTTCGGACGCGGCCCGACGGCCGCGTGGACGGGTACACGAAGGGGCGGGTGCCCCTCGAACTGCCGTTTTAGAAAGAAACCTGTTGGGGACCGTTCTCGCCGACCGTGTAGACGTCTCGGTCGCTGTAGTACCGACGACCGATAGCCTCGTGGCCGAGACCGCAGAACACCGCGTTCCGCGCGTCGTCCGCGCAGGTGTAGGTCTCCGAACCCGCGCGTTCGAGTACCTCCGCGAGCGTCTCGGACCCGTTCGGGAGTTCGATGGTGTGCTCGCCGTACTGTTCGACGAGTTCTTCGGTGGTCGCGGGATACTCGTGGGCGTCTATCAGATCGCCGGTTCCGTTCAGGCGCATTACACCCGGACGAATCCGGCGGAGAACTATAATGGTTTTCCATGATGGTGATAAGTCTCCTTGGATTCCTTAATGAACATTAATGCACGTGGGGAGAGGGGAGAGACGCAAGCGATTTGCCGCCGCCGGGCGGAGCGAAGGCCGTGATACGGGACCGCAACGGCGAGTTCGACGGCGCGACGCCGGTCGCAGACTTACATCTCCACACGACGGCTTCGGACGGGACGCTCACCGTCTCGGAACTGCCGGCGGCGGCGCGGGAGGGCGGCGTCCCGGTGGTGGCCGTCACCGACCACGACAGGGTTCACCCGGAACTCGACGCGCCCGTGACGACCCTCGAAGGGGTGACCGTCGTCCGCGGCATCGAACTCCGCGTGGACGCGGGCGACCAGCGAGTGGACCTCCTCGGGTACGGCGTCGAGGACGCGCCCGCGATACGCGACCTGACGGAGCGAATCCAAGCCGACCGGAAGGACCGCGGGCGGCGAATCGTCGAACGGGTGGAGTCGCACCTCGGGGTCTCCCTCGACGTGGAACTGCGCGAGGGCGTCGGCAGGCCGAACGTCGCGCGGGCCATCGAGGAGAGCGACGCGCCGTACGACTATCAGGGCGCGTTCGACCACCTCATCGGCGACGACGGACCGTGTTACGTCGCGCGGTGGGTCCCCGACTTCGAGGCGGGCGTCGCCGCCCTGCGGGAGTCGTGCGCCGTCGTCGGACTCGCGCACCCGTTCCGGTACCCCGACCCGGAGTCGGCGCTGGAACTCACGTCCGAACTCGACGCGGTCGAGCGGTTCTACCCCTACGGCGGAGAGAGCAAAGAGCGGGAAGACAAGGCGCTCCTCGCCGAGTACGTCGAGCGAAACGACCTGATCGCCACCGGCGGGAGCGACGCGCACGAGAAGACCCTCGGCGTCGCCGGGCCGCCGCGGGACGCGTTCGAGGCGTTCGCCGCGCGCGTGCCGGGCGTCTGACGACCGCTCTCGTCGCCGATAACCGGGAGCGTAGAGTTAAACCGGGTGAAGAGCGAAGGTAACGTATGAAGTGCCACTACTGCGACCGCGAGGCCGCGTACGCCGCCGAGAAAGACGGAATCAAGGTGGGTCTCTGCGAGCGGCACTTCCGAGAGCGAGTGGAGGAACTCGCCGACTCAGAAGAACTCGCCGCCCTGAGAGAGCAGATCGACATCGAGCGCTCCGAGTGATCGTCGGAGTACGAGGCGCGCTCGGTGTCGAGGAGACATCGACCGGACGGGGTGACTCCGTGTTACGAGCGGTCCCGCCCGAATAGAAACCGACCCGGACGGACCGCACCGACCCGCGCCGCCCTCACAGCATCGTATCGAAGTAGACGTAGAGCGCCGCGAGGATCGACTCGAACGAGAGCGTCCCGACGGCGGAGAGGACGACGAACTTCCTGTCGTTCATGTCGGAGAACCCGGCGGGGACGGTTATCATCCCGCGCGTGAACAGGAGGGTGTTGCTCACCGGGACGACTATCGGTCCCCAGCGGTCGAACCAGCCGTCGAATCTGTCGAGTTTCTCCTCGCTTATCTTGAACCATCGCTTCGAGAGGAGATACTCCCGGCCGCCGCGTTGGGCGACTTTGAACAGGGCGTACTGTCCGACCGTCGCCCCGAGGACGGCGACGGCGATGACGCCGACGAGTTGGTCGACGCCGAGGAGAACGAGCGCCGCGGGGACGACGAGTTCGCTCGGCATGAAGTACATCAACATCGCGCCCTCTAAGACGAAGACGCAGAACAGCGCCACGTAGGCCCACCGGGAGTTCAAAAGCGCCTGCAGTTCGGCGGGCATCTGCGCGACTTGTACCGGCAGGGCGTCCATCGCCTTCGACTATCCCCGTCGTCGGCAAACGCTTTTCGCTCGCCGCACCGCGTGAGAACCGTCCGACGGACGCCGCACCGAGAGCGATGTGGTTTTTCCCGGTCGGACCGAACCACCGGTAATGAACTTCAGCGACCGACCGCGCAGGCTCCGCACGGACGGCGTGCGACCCCTCGTCAGCGAGACGCGACTGGACGCGACGGACCTCGTCGCGCCCGTCTTCGTGGACGCGACGGCGGACGAACGCGTCCCCATCGAGACGATGCCCGGCCACGAACGGGTCCCGCTCTCGGAGGCCGTCGCGCGCGTGAGAGAGGTACTGGAGACGGGCGTCGAGGCGGTCATGCTGTTCGGCATCCCCGAGTCGAAGGACGAACGCGGGACGCGCGCGTGGGCCGAAGACGGCGTCGTACAGGAGGCGACGCGCCGAATCACCGCCGAGACGGACGCCTACGTCATCACCGACGTCTGCCTCTGTGAGTACACGAGCCACGGCCACTGCGGGGTACTGGAGGACCGCGCCCGCGAGGACCCGAACCTCACCGTTCGCAACGACGAGACGCTCGAACTCCTCTCGAAGATTGCCGTCTCCCACGCCGAGGCGGGCGCGGACATGGTCGCGCCGAGTTCGATGACCGACGGCATGGTCGGCGCGATTCGGGAAGGGTTAGACGACGCCGGGTTCGAGAGCGTCCCCATCATGTCCTACGCCGCGAAGTACGAGAGCGCGTTCTACGGCCCGTTCCGCGACGCCGCCGACGGCGCGCCGGCGTTCGGCGACCGGCGGCACTACCAGATGGACCCCGCGAACGCCCGGGAGGCCCTTCGAGAGGTCCGACTCGACGTCGAACAGGGTGCGGACGTACTGATGGTGAAGCCCGCCCTCGCGTACCTCGACATCGTCCGGGCCGTCCGCGAGGAGTTCGAGCATCCGGTGGCGGCGTACAACGTCTCCGGCGAGTACGCGATGCTTCACGCCGCCGCCGACAAGGGGTGGGTCGATTTAGAGGAGACCGCGTACGAGTCGCTGGTGTCGATGAAACGCGCGGGCGCGGACCTCATCGTGACGTACTTCGCCGAGGACCTGGCCGCTCGCCTGTGAGTCAGTAGTTTTAGAATGTCCCGCCGGACCGAACGTCGCGCGCACGCCGGACGCTCCGCCGATTCCAGGCGAGCCTCGTTGTCTGATTTCCGATAAGACGTACGTCGAAAAGTCCGGCAACATTTGTCCAGCAACTGGCCGAATTACGACCTTATATTTCTTGTACACGCATTTATATCGGACGTGCGTCGATTATACGCGCCCGAAACCATCATTTGTCAACACTAACTGTTATAAGCAATCAGGAGTACAGATATGACGAGAACTTCGAGACAAACCTCGGAGAATACACGAAAATAATGTACGACCGTCCATTCACCAGCGAAACGACGACGTTCGACGGAGGTATCGAATGCTAAGTCCCCTGCAAACCGACCTCGCGGCGGTGGTAGAGGGCGTGAACCTCGTGTGGGTGCTGACCGTCACGTTCCTCATCTTCTTCATGCACGCGGGCTTTGCGATGCTGGAAGCGGGGCAAGTCCGCTCGAAGAACGTCGCGAACCAGTTGACGAAGAACCTGCTGACGTGGAGCGTCGGCGTCATCGTCTACTTCCTCCTCGGAGCCGCCGTCTCGACTATCGTCGGCGGACTCACGGGCGGAGGCTCCGTCTCCGTGGGCGGGGCGTTCGCGGACCTGTACGCGCCGGAAGCCACGTCGGCGTGGGTCGATTGGCTGTTCGGCGCGGTGTTCGCGATGACCGCCGCAACCATCGTCTCCGGCGCGGTGGCCGGACGGGCGAGACTCCGCGCGTACGTCGCCTACACCGTCCTTCTGGCGGGCGTCGTCTACCCCGTCGTCGTCGGATTCACGTGGGGAGGCGGCTTCCTCGACGCGATGGGCTTCCACGACTTCGCGGGCGGCATGATAGTCCACGGGATGGGCGGCATCGCCGGCCTGACCGCCGCGTGGATCATCGGTCCGCGGATGGACCGCTACAACGCCGACGGGAGCGCGAACGTCATCCCCGGTCACTCGATGACGTTCGCCGTCCTCGGCACTCTGATTCTCGCGTTCGGCTGGTACGGCTTCAACGTCGGCACCGCCGCCTCCCCCCTCGCCCTCACCGAGAGCGGCGAGGTGACCCTCGGCGCGTTCACCTACGTCGGCCGCGCCGCCCTCGTGACGACTCTCGGCATGGCCGCCGGGGCCATCGGCGCGGCCGGCATGGCCATGTACCGGACCGGGAAGGTCGACACGCTGTACGTCGCGAACGGCCTGCTCGCCGGCCTCGTCGGCGTCACGTCCCTCGCTGACGCCATCGTCTGGCCCGGCGCAGTCGTCGTCGGCCTCCTCTGCGGCGTCCAACTACCCCTCGTCTTCTCGTTCGTCGAGAAGCGCCTGAAGATAGACGACGTCTGCGCGGTGTTCCCGGTTCACGGCTCCGCGGGCGTGCTGGGTGCGCTCCTGTACCCCGCCTTCGCCACGAGCGTCTGGTCCGGAAGCGCCTCGTTCGTCGGCGCGGCCGTCCCGCAGGTCGTCGGCGTCGCGGTCATCGCCGCGTGGACGTTCGCCGCGACGGCGGCCGTCTTCGGCGTCTTCCGCGCGGCGGGACAGGCGCGCGTCACGCGCGAACACGAACGCGAGGGACTCGACACCTCGGAGCACGGCGTAGACACCTACCCCGAGTTCGGCCCCGAATCGGACGCCGGCGTCCGCGCGGACGGCGGTGTGTTCACGGAAGCGGAGCGTGAGGAGTAACTATGAGTGAAGACGTACCCAACGACGGAGAGATTCGACTGGTAATGGCCGTCGTCCGGCCGGACAAGCTGGGCGACGTGAAGCAAGCGCTGGCGGAGGTCGGCGCGCCGTCGCTGACGGTGACGAACGTCTCCGGCCGGGGGTCGCAACCGGCCAAGAAAGGGCAGTGGCGCGGCGAGGAGTACACCGTCGACCTCCACCAGAAGGTCAAGATAGAGTGCGTCGTCGCCGACATCTCCGCCGAAACGGTGGCGGACGCCATCGCAGAGGCCGCCCGAACCGGCGAACCCGGCGACGGCAAAGTGTTCATCATGCCCGTCGACGACGCCGTGCAGGTCCGCACGGGCAAGACCGGACGCGACGCCGTCTGAGCGGTCGGTTCCGACGCGGTTCGACGGTCATTTTCTTCGCGCGAGTACGCCGAAAGCGACCGCACGAACGCGTCCTCGGCGCGGCACCCGACGTGGGCCGCGAGTTTCCGGTCGGAGAGGCCGGCCGACGAGGTGCGAAGGTAGCGAACCGGAAAGACGAAAAGAGCAAAGACCGGGGGTTCGTTCGAACTCCGAGTATGGACGCCTCGCCGGTCACCCTCGCGGGACTCGTCGTCGCCCTCGTCGGCTTCGAGCTGCTGGACCGCGCGAGGGAAGCGCTCGAGTTGACCGGCGACGACGAACTCCGGGACCACCTCTGGAAGTGGGTCGTTCCGGCCGTCCTCCTTGTCGTCGTCGCCCTCGAAGGGAAGACGCTCGCGTCCGTCGGGTGGCGCGTCGGGTCGGCCCCCGAGTTCCTCGGCGACGTGGCCGTCGGCGTCGCGGTGATGCTCGGGACGAACTTCCTGATGGCTCCCGTGTGGGCGCGGGTGGGCGACGGCGGCGAGAGCCTCCTGGAGGGGATTCGGTCGTTCGCCTCGCTGTCGATTCCGGAGCGACTGTTCGTCGCGTTCACGGCGGGCGCGACGGAGGAGTTCGCGTTCCACGGCTACGCCGTCGAGCGACTGCTCGCTCTCACCGGCAGTTACCCCGTCGCCGGGTTCGTCTCGTTCGCGGCGTTCACGCTCGGTCACCACGGGGAGACGTGGGACCGCAACGCCGTCGTCCGCATCGCTCAACCCGCGCTTTTGACGACGCTTCTGTACCTGTGGTTTCGGTCGCTTCCCGTCCTCGTGGCGGTGCACACGGTGAACGACGTGGTCGGACTGCTCGCTGTCGAACGGTACGCACCCGAGGACGCCGACGACGAAAAAGAGGAGGCGGCCGTCGTTCGGTGGTTGGGAGGCGACCGGTAGCGCCCCGGGGACGAACGCTCCCGAGTCGCCCCAGTTCGCCTCGTTACTTCTCGGAGAAGCCCTCGGGCGAGTCGGTCGCTTCCAGTTGCTCCAGTTCGACGCTCCCCGCCGGGACGCGGTACTTCCGGAGGACGTCGCAGGCGGCGTCGGCGTCGTCCACCAAGTCGTCGACGGCGTACGTCGTCCACGTGCAGTGGTCGGGGGTGAACTCCGCGACGGAGTAGCCGTTGTACTTGGCGTTGAAGAACTCCACGTGGGGGTTCTCTTCGAGGACGACTTCGGTCATCCGCTCGTTCGTCAGGTCGTCCGAGCCCTGCTCCTCGGCTATCTGCTCGCCGACGCTCCAGAAGTCCGAGGTGCCGGAGTTGCTGGAGATTGCGGGCGTCATCAGTTCGACGCCGACCTTCTCCTCCTCGGGGACGACGGGCGTGCGGTTCTCGACGCTCTCCCAGTCGTTCAGCAGGTTCGACACCATGTAGGTGTGCATGTCGCCCGTGAACGCGACGAAGTTGTTCACGTCGAAGTGCGACAGTTGGCCGAGGATCTCCCTCCGTTCGTGCTGGTAGCCGTCCCACGCGTCGTAGTTCCGGCCGAACTGCGAGTCGTCGCCGAACGCGAGCCACAGCGGCGAGAGCGCGACTTCGTTCGTCCACGCCTTCCACGTCGCGTCGGTGGATTTCAGCGTCTCGAGGAGCCACTTCCGTTGCTCGAAGCCGAGTCGCGTCCGGTCGCCGTCGTCGGCCTCGGGCGCGTTCGGCGGCGTCCCCCACTGGCGTTGCCCGGCGTCGTCGCCGCCCGGCGGGAGCGAACTGAACAGGCGTTCGTCGGTGACCGGCAGTTCCAGCAGGTCGCCGAAGCGGACGCTGTGCCACAGGTGGAACTGGTCGAGAAGCGTGTCCGCCTCGGGGTCGTACTGGACGCGCGCGGGGTTGTACTCCCACCACGCCTGAATCCCCGCCTCGAACAGCTTCGTCAGGAACTCGGGGTCGTCGCTCTTGGGGTGGTCGTCCGTCCACGGGTTCTGGTTCTCGTAGTCCCAGTAGCGGTTGTTGATTATCTCGTGGTCGTCCCACGTCGGGATGAGCGTGTGGTTGGCCAGCGCCTGCTGGAAGAACTCGTCGCCGCGGTACGTCTGCCAGAGGTGCCGGTAGTCCTCTAAGTTCCACACCACGTCCTTACCGCTGGGGAGTTCGACGGAGCGCCCTTCGAGTTCGGAGTCGCCCGCGTACTCGTAGATTTGGTCGCCGAGGTGGACGATGTAGTCGACGTCCTCTTCGGCGATGTAGCCGTACGCCGGGTAGTAGCCGCTCTGGTACGACTGGCAGGTGACGACGGCCAGACGCACGCTGTCGGGACTCGCGTCCGGCGCGGGGAGCGTGCGACAGCGACCGACCTGACTGTTCGCACCCGCGTGGTGGAACTGGAAGTAGAGGTGGCTGTCGCCCGGGAGTTCCCCGTCCACGTCCACCTTCACCACTCGGTCGTGGTCCGCCGTGACCGAGTCGGCCTCGACTTTCCCCTCGTACACCGTCTCCGAGAACGACTCGTCGGTTCCGACCCGGACGTACACGGGGTCGGAGTCGGAGTGTGCGCCCTCGGAGAGCTTCGTCCAGAGGATGGCCCCGGAGTCGGTGGGACCCCCGCTCGCGACCGACAAGGGGAACGCGTCGGCGTCGGCCCCGTCCGTCGTCCAATCGACGGCGCCTTCCTCGACCGACTCGGCGCTGACGCCGCGGACGATGTCGGCGTCGAGAAGCGGCGCGGAGGCACCGACCGCCGCGGCACCAGCCGCTTTCATGAAGTTTCTTCTGTTTGTTACATTCACGTCGTCTTGTTTGTCCGCCATGAGGCAGTTAGGCGGGCGTCCGACTGTATAGTAGCAGTTTATAATATGTATATTGACAGTTGGGGAGAGGGGGTGAGCGGTACGGGGAGAGGGAGTCGCGACCGGACCGGTACGTCGGCGTCGAACGGGGTCGGTTCGACTCCCGAACCCCGCACTTCTTTTTCCCACCGGCCGAACCGCCGCCCATGAATCACGACGAGTCCCGCGACCTGTACGACCGGGCGCTTTCGGTGATGCCCGGCGGGGTCAACTCATCGGTTCGCGCGGTGCGACCGTACCCGTTCTTCGTCGAACGCGGCGACGGCGCGCACGTCGTAGACGCGGACGGGAACCGCTACATCGACTACGTGCTGGGCTACGGGCCGTTGCTGTACGGCCACGACATGCCCGACCCGGTTCGCTCGGCGGTGCAGTCGTACGCCTCCGACGGCCCGATGTACGGCGCGCCCACCGAGATAGAGGTCGAACACGCCGAGTTCGTCGCGCGGCACGTCCCGAGCGTCGAGAAGGTGCGGTTCGTCAACTCCGGCACCGAGGCGACGGTGTCCGCGGTGCGCCTCGCCCGCGGGTACACCGGCCGCGACAAGATAGTCGTCATGAAGGGCGGCTACCACGGCGCACAGGAGTCCACCCTCGTCGAGGGCGAACCCGGCGACACCGCTCCGAGTACGAAGGGCATCCCCGACTCGTTCGCCGAGCACACCATCCCGGTGCCGTTCAACGACCCCGAGGCCGTAGACGAGGTGTTCGAGGAGTACGGCGACGACGTCGCCGCCGTCCTGACGGAACCCATCCTCGGCAACACGGGCATCGTCCACCCCGTCGAGGGCTACCTCGAACACCTCCGCGAGGTGACCGAGGAGTACGGGTCGCTCCTGATATTCGACGAGGTCATCACCGGCTTCCGCGTCGGCGGCCTGCAGTGCGCGCAGGGGAAGTTCGGCGTCACGCCCGACGTGACGACGTTCGGGAAGATAGTCGGCGGCGGGTTCCCCGTCGGCGCCATCGGCGGGCGCGCGGACATAATAGAGCAGTTCTCGCCCTCCGGCGACGTGTTCCAGTCGGGCACCTTCTCCGGGCACCCGGTGACGATGGCCGCGGGTCACGCCTACCTGACGTACGCCGCGGAGAACGACGTCTACGACTACGTGAACGAACTCGGCGAGAAACTCCGCCGCGGCCTGACCGACGTCGTGGAGGACAACGCCCCCTCCTACACCGTCGTCGGCACCGACTCGATGTTCAAGGTTATCTTCACGCGCGAGGGGCCGGACGACCTGACGGGCGCGTGCGAGGCCGGATGCGTCCAACGGGAGTCCTGCCCGCGGTACGACTACTGCCCGAAGACCGGCGCGGACGTGGCGAACGCCGAAACCGAGCGCTGGGAGCGCATCTTCTGGCAGGAGATGAAAGACCGCGGCGTCTTCCTCACGGCGAACCAGTTCGAGTCGCAGTTCGTCTCCTACGCCCACACCGAGGAGGACATCGAGCAGACGTTGGAAGCGTACAAAGAGACGCTGTAGCTCCGCATATCGGAGCTCTCGCTATCCGGTGTCGAACGCGCTGTCTGCGTCGGCGTCGGCGGCGGCGAGTTCGCCGCTGAGCGTCTCGTTGACGATGAGGCCCAAGAAGAGGACGAACGAGGCGACGTACACGCTCGTGAGGATGATGATGATGCCGCTTATGACGCCGTAGATGGCGTACCGCGAGGCGTTGACGGCGTAGAGGTGGACGACGACGAGGAGCGTCGTCCATCCGACCGCCGCGATGAACGCGCCGGGAAGCGCCGCCGTCGGTTCGGTTATCCGCCGCGCGGGGACGTAGTACGCCGGGAGGAACGCGACGGTGAGGACGGCGAGGAGGGTCACGACGGCGGCGGCGGAGACGAACGGCGAGTTCGGGAACAGCGAGAAGACGACGCTCGTACAGAGTATCAGAGAGAGCGCGAGAACCAAAGAGAGGAGGACGGCGACGGCGCCGCGGAGTTGCTCGGAGTACGATCGGTCGTCCTCGCCCTCGACGCGTTCGACGACGGTCAGAAAGCCGACGGCGACGTTCGCTCCGCTCCACGCGAGGACGAGAATCGCGAGCACCGTCGAGCCGAGTCGCCCCGAACTCGTCACCGCCGCCTCCCACACCAACGCCTGGACGTCGGGCGTGAGAAACGGCGGCGTCACCTCGTGAACCCGGACGGCCGCCGACCGGTCGACGAGCGTCAGCACCAACAGCAACAGGGGAAACAGCGCGACGAAGCCGTAGTACGCCAGCGACGCCGCCGGGTACTCCACGTCGTGTTCCTGCGTCGCTCGGAGGACCGCCAAGAGAAAGTCGGACCGCCCGCCGAGATACGACATACCCCGCCTACGGAGTCGAGACGTAAAACCGCTGTAGCGGCGTCGCCGCGTCGTCGGAACCACCGGCTCCCTTTTTCTCCCCGGAGCGCGTCCTGTCAACTATGGACGCAGAAGTGCGAACAGACGCGGGTGCGACGCGGGAGTACGACGACCCGTTGGGCGACATCCTCCCGCGGGCGGACGTCGACTCCCGGTGGTGGTACTGGATAGCGGCCGTCCCGGCGTTCGGCCTCGCCGCCCTCGTCGGGGGCGTCTTCTTCCTGTTCGGCTTCCTCTTCGATTTGTTTCTGACCGGCGGCCTCCTCACGTTCGGGGCCGCGTTCTTCCTCGTCCCCGCCGCCGGACTGGTCGGATTGGTGCTGACGGTGATGTACCCCATCGCGACGTACGTGGACGCGCGGGCGGTGGCGGAGTCCCGCGCTGAGTGGACGCCCGACCCCCTCGTGTGGGGACTCGTCGCTCTCGCCAGCGTCGTCCTCAGCGCGTTCTCCCTGAGCGTCGTCGCGTCGCTGTACTACCTCTACAAGCGCCACGGCGCGGTCGGAACGCCGTAACCTACTCCGACCGGCCGCGGGCCGCGGGGTCCACGCGGACGACCATCTTCTGCCGCACCCGACGCGATACGAGAGCGACCGCGAACCCGAGCGAGCAGAGCCAACAGACCGCGTACGCGGCGGCGAGGGGCACGACTCGCCCGCGGACCCGAGCGTCGTGAACCCGACGACAGCGGCGATGAAGACGGTGACCGAGAGCGACGTGAGGAGGCCGAACGCCCAGACGCGGAGGAGCGACGCGCCGGGGGACGTATAGTTCACCCACCCCGACGGCGACGGCGGCCGCGACCAGCGAGAGCCACCCCGGCGCGGCGGGGAGACTGGGAACGGCTGTCACGACCGTATCTATCGGCGATACGGCGGGCAGGAGGCCCGCCCATACGAGGGCGGTGCGGAACAGGTCGGCGAGTTCGTCGCCGAGGCGGGCGGGGAGGGACACGGGCGACGATTCGTATCGGATGCTGAATACGTTTCGGCGAGCGGACGGGACGACGCCGAACCGGCCGAAGACGGGGTGACGGACGCGCGGACGGAAGTGGTGGCCTTTTCACCCACCGGCGCGCACGTTTCGACAACGATGACACGCGGGACACTCCGACTGGCGACGCGAGGGTCGAACCTCGCGCTCCGGCAGGCGGCGAGCGTCCGGGAGGCGCTCTCCGACCGCCGATTCGAGGTAGAACTGGTGGAGGTGGAGACGCGCGGCGACGAGGTGCGCGACGAACTCATCCACCGACTCGGCAAAACCGGCGCGTTCGTCCGGGCGTTAGACGAGAAGGTGCTCGACGGGAGCGTCGACGCCGCCGTCCACTCGATGAAGGACATGCCGACGGAGAGCCCGCAGAACCTCGTGGTCGCCGGCATCCCGCCGCGAGCGCCCGCGGGCGACGTGCTGATTACGCCCGACGGCTCCGAACTGGAGGACCTCCCGGCGGGCGCGACGGTGGGAACGTCGTCGCTCCGGCGGAAAGCCGAGATTCTCGCCGCCCGTCCGGATTTGGAGGTCGAACCCCTCCGCGGCAACGTCGACACCCGCGTGGAGAAGCTCCTCGCGCCGTCGCTACAGGCCGAACACGAGAAGCGCGTGGACGCCGACAGGGAGAAGAAGGGCGAACAGGCCGTGGCGTCCGCCAAGGGCGAGGAGTACGAGGCGGAGTTCGACGAGTCCATCGAGGAGTGGTTCGACGGCCTCCGCGAGATAGAGCGCCGGGCCCTCGAACGCGACGTGGACACCGAGTACGACGCAATCGTCCTCGCGGAGTCGGGCCTCGAACGGAGCGGCCTGCTTCACAACGTCGAGTACGTCCGCCTGCCGACGAACGAGTTCGTCCCCGCGCCGGGGCAGGGCGCGATAGCGGTCACGACGCAGTACGGCGACGTGGCCGACGACGTGCGCGACGCCATCGACCACCCGCGAACCCGCGTGGAGACGACGGTGGAACGAACCGTCCTCGCGGAACTCGGCGGCGGGTGCGTCGCGCCGATGGGCGCGCACGCCAAACTGCAGGGGAAACACGTCCACGTCACCGCGCGAATCCTCTCGGTGGACGGCGAGGAGGAGGTCCGGGGGTCCCGGGACCTGCCGGTGGAGAACCACGCGAACGCCGCCGTCGAGTTCGCCGAAACGCTCGCCGAACAGGGGGCCGACGAACTCGTCGCGGCCGCCCGCGAACTCGCAGACGAGGAGTGAGACGATGAGCGAGGAACCCACCGACGACGCGCGGACCGGGGCGGGCGACGACGCGGACGCGGCGGCGGACGCCGCGCCGGGGATGGTCTACCTCGTCGGAAGCGGACCGGGCGACCCGGAACTGCTGACGGTGAAGGCAAAGCGCCTGCTTTCGGAGGCGGACGTGGTGCTGCACGACAAGCTCCCCGGCCCGGAGATTATCGGCCAGATACCCGAGGAGAGACGCGAGGACGTGGGCAAGCGCGCGGGCGGCGAGTGGACGCCGCAGGAGTACACGAACCACCGGATGGTCGAACTCGCCCGCGAGGGCAAGACGGTGGTGCGCCTGAAGGGCGGCGACCCGTTCGTCTTCGGCCGCGGCGGCGAGGAGATGGAACACCTCGCCGAATCGGGCGTCCCGTTCGAGGTGGTGCCGGGCATCACCTCCGCCATCGCCGGCGCGGGCGTCGCGGGCATCCCCGTCACGCACCGCGACCACACCTCCTCCGTCTCGTTCGTCACCGGCCACGAGGACCCGACGAAGGAGGAGTCGGCCGTCGATTGGGAGGCGCTGGCCGCGACGGGCGGGACGCTCGTCGTCCTGATGGGCGTCGGCAAACTGCCCGACTACGCGGCGGCGCTTCGGGACGCCGGGATGGACGGCGAGACGCCCGTGGCACTCGTCGAACGCGCGACGTGGCCGGAGATGCGCGTCGCCACCGGGACGCTCGACACCATCGTCGACGTGCGCGACGCCGAGGGCATCGAACCGCCCGCGATAACGGTCATCGGCGACGTGGCGGCGACGAGAGACCGAGTGGTCGAGTTCCTCCGGAACCGGACGGGCGAACTCCCGGCCGGAACCCCCGCCGACCCGGAGGTGCGCGAGGGGTGAACCGCGACGTTCGCGTCGCCGTCTTCCGCCCGGACGACGACAGACTCGCAGACGCGGTGGAACTGCTCGATTCGCTCGGCGCGAGTCCCGTCCCCGACCCGATGCTCGAAGTCGAACCGACGCAAGCGACGCCCGAGGCGGCGGAGTACGTCGTCCTGACGAGCAAGACGGGCGTCGAACTGCTCGCGGATGCGGGGTGGAGCCCCGGCGATTCGACGCTCTGTTGTATCGGCGCGGCGACGGCCGACGCCGCCCGCGACGCCGGGTGGACCGTAGACCGGGTGCCCGAGGAGTACACCTCCGCCGGACTGGTCGAACACCTCCGCGAGGAGGTGGCGGGCGCGACGGTGGAAGTCGCCCGGTCGGACCACGGCAGCGACGTGCTCTTAGACGGCCTGCGCGAGGCGGGCGCAGAGGTACACGAGACGGTGCTGTACCGCCTCGTCCGCCCCGAAGGGGCGGGCCAATCGACGGTGATGGCCGCGGGCGGCGAACTCGACGGCGTCTGTTTCTCCTCCTCTCTCACCGTCGAGAACTTCCTCGACGCCGCGGCGGAACGCGGCGTCCGCGAGGAGGCCATCGAGGGCCTGAACGACGCCGTCGTCGGTGCCATCGGCCCGCCGACGCGCGAGACGGCCGAATCGCTCGGCATCGACGTGGACGTGGTTCCGGACGCCGCCGACTTCGAGGAACTCGTCTGCGACGTGGTCGAACGCGCCGCCCCCACCTACCACGAGTGAGTCCGGAGGACCCGAGCGGTGGCGCGTGACCGGCGGTCGGTCGGCACCGTCGCCGCGGGCCTCTGGTACGACGGCATCTTCGCCGCGACGGCACTGCTCTCGGCCGTCGAGCGCCGGACGCGGGGCGACGGCGCGCAGGCGAGAGTTTAAACCCGAGACCGAACCTACACCGGGTAATGGCAGGTCCCGTCCCCGAACTGGAGTCGCGCGCCGAGGCGTGCGCGGAACGACTGCGCGAAGCGGACGAAGTTCTCCTCGCCTCGCACATCGACGCCGACGGGTTGACGAGCGCCGCCGTCGCCTCGACGGCGTTGGAACGGGCGGGGATACCCTTCGAGACGGTGTTCTCGAAGCAGTTAGACGAGTCGGAGGTGGCGCGGATAGCCGCCACTGAGTACGACACCGTGCTGTTCACCGACTTCGGCAGCGGTCAGTTGGACGTCATCGCCCCCCGCGAGGAGGCGGGCGACTTCACGCCGGTCATCGCCGACCACCACCAACCGGCCGACGCAGAGACGGAGTACCACCTCAATCCGCTGCTCTTCGGCATCGACGGCGCGTCGGAACTCTCCGGGGCGGGCGCGAGCTACGTTCTCGCTCGCGCACTCGAACCGAAGGGGTGCGACAACCGCGACTTGGCCGCCCTCGCCGTCGTCGGCGCGGTGGGCGACATGCAGAACTCCGACGGCGGCCTGCACGGCGCGAACGCCGGCATCGTCGAGGAGGGCGTCGCCGCGGGCGTCGTAGAGGAGGCGCGGGATTTGGTCCTCTACGGGCGGCAGACCCGCCCCCTCCCGAAGTTCTTGGAGTACGCCAGCGACGTTCGCATCCCCGGCATCTCCAACGACGCGAACGGCGCGGTGCAGTTCCTCTCGGACCTCGATTTGGACCTGAAGGCCGACGGCGAGTGGCGGCGGTGGGTGGACCTGACGATGGACGAACGGAAGACCCTCGTGAGCGCACTGCTGCGCCGGGCCATCGCCTCGGGCGTCCCCGCCGACAGAATCGAGAATCTGGTCGGGACGACGTACACGCTGACCGACGAGGAGGCGGGGACGGAACTCCGCGACGTGAGCGAGTTCTCCACGCTCCTGAACGCGACGGCGCGGTACGAACGCGCGGACGTGGGACTCGCGGTCTGTCTCGGGAACCGGCAGGGCGCCCTCGACAGCGCCCGGAAACTGCTCCGAAACCACCGGCGCAACCTCTCGGAGGGGCTCCAGTGGGTGAAAAACGAGGGGACGACCGTCGAGGAGAACGTCCAGTGGTTCGACGCTGGGACGAGAATCCGCGAGACCATCGTCGGCATCGTCGCCGGGATGGCAGTCGGGTCCGGCGGCATCTCCCGGAGCAAGCCGATACTCGCGTTCGCGGAGAAGTCCGACGCGGAGGTGAAAGTGTCCGCTCGGGGGTCGCACGTCCTCGTGCGGAAGGGACTCGACCTCTCTGCGGTGATGCGGGAGGCGTCGCAGGCCGTCGGCGGCGACGGCGGCGGCCACGACGTCGCCGCGGGCGCGACCATCCCGAAGGGGAGAGAACGGGAGTTCGTCGCGGAGGCCGACCGCCTCGTCGGCGAGCAACTCGGCTGAAGCGGCGTTTTCGCCTCCGATTCCGCCGGAAATCGGGGCGTAAAACGCGTGAAACCGTGTGAAATTCGGGCGAACGGAACGTAACTGACGCGGCGCTTATCTCCGTAGCGCTCCGAACTGGGGGAGATGTCCCCCGCACCGAACGGCACATCTCCGCCGTGCGAGACGACGAACGAGGGCCCGACGATGGACGTTCCCGTCGGGAACCTGCTGTCGCGAGCGGAGATTGCGACGTTCGAGTTGACCCCCGACGGCACTGTGTCCGACGTTAACGAGGCGTTCACCGCCCTCACCGGGTTCGCTCGGGAGGCGCTTCTCGACCGCCCGTTCTCTCACCTCGCGGCGTCCGGACACCTGCCGCCGTCGGTGGAGACCCTCCTGCGAGAGAACGACGGCGCGGACCCCCGCGAGTCGGTGAATACCACCGCGTCGTTGGAGACGGAGTCCGGGACCGCCGTCCTCTGTGAGGTCCACCTCCAACGGGTCGAACGACCCGACGGCGGCGAGCGATATCTCGGCGTCGTCCGGCCGAAGGGTCGCCGCGAACGCGAGGGAAGCGACGGACGCGAACGCCCCGAGGACGCGCCGGCGAAAGCGTTCGTCGCCCTCGCCGACGCCGTCCGAGACGGCATCATCGTCCTCGACGCCGACAGCCGGATACAGTACGCGAACCCCGCCGTCGAGCGGATTCTCGGCCACTCGCCCGAGGAGTTAGTCGGCGGGAGCAAGATACAGATAATCCCCGAGCGACTCAGGGACGTCCACCTCGACGCCCTCCAGACGTACCTCGACACCGGCGAACGCAACATCGACTGGGGGTACGTCGAACTGCCGGGACAGCACAAGGACGGCTACGAAGTTCCGCTGGGTATCTCGCTGAACGACTTCTTCTTCGAGGGAGACCGGTACTTCGTCGGCCTGTTCCGGGACATCTCGAAGCGAAAGAAGGCCGAGAGAGAACTGGCCGCGAAGGCGGCCCAACAGGAGACGGTCGCGGAGTTGGGCCACGAGGCACTCACTGCGACCGACGTCGATTCGCTCCTCGACGAAGTCGTCGGGCGCGTGGCCGACACCCTCGACGCGGAGTACTGCGAAGTGCTCGAACTGGACGCGGCCGACGGGCAGTTCCGGTTCCGCGCGGGCGTCGGGTGGGACGACGACGTCGTCGGGTCGGCGACCATCCCCGTCTCGGAGACGACGCAGGCGGGGTACACGCTCAGCACCGAACGGCCCGTCGTCGTCGAGGACTTCGAGACCGACTCCCGGTTCGACGGTGCCGACGGAATCGCCGACTTCGGCGTCCGGAGCGGAATCGACGCGATAATCGGTCCCGTGGACGACCCGTGGGGTATCCTCGGCGTCCACGACGCGGCGGCGCGGGATTTCTCCGCGTACGACGTCCACTTCGTCGAGAACATCGCCCACATCGTCGCAACCGCGATAGACCGACACGCCTACACCCGGACGCTGGAGGTTCAGCGGGAGGAACTGGAGGCGTTGAACCGCCTGAACAGGCTCGCACAGGAGATTCAGCGGGCGATAATAACCGAGTCCTCCCGCGAGGAGATAGAGCAGTTGGTCTGTGACCGACTCGCCCGCAAGGACAACTACGCGTTCACGTGGATAGGGCAGGTGGACTTGGCCGACCAGACGCTCACCCCCGTCGCGCGGGCGGGCGACGATAAAGGCTACGTGGACGACGTGACGGTGACCCTCGACGAACGGAAGACGGGGAAGGGGCCCGCCGGGATGGCGGTCCAGACCCGGGACGTACAGATAGTCTCCGACGTGGAGACGGACGAGGCGTTCGGACCGTGGCGGGAGGCGGCCCTCGAACGCGGCGTGCGGTCGGTCGCGACGATACCCATCGTCTACGAACAGACCGTCTACGGGGTGCTCGGCATCTACGCCGAGGAGAGAGACGCGTTCGGCCCGGACGTGCAGTCGATCTTCGGGTCGTTCGGCGAGATGGTCGGCCACGCCATCGCCGCGGCGACGCAGAAGCACGCCCTCCTCACGAGGGAGATGACGGAGGTGACGCTCCAGTTCCGGAACCTCGCGGACCTCTTGGACGGTCAGGAGTCGGACATCCCGCGGCTAGAGGTGTCGCAGGTGGTGCCGACCGGACAGGAGAGCTACGTCCTCGTCGGGACGGCCCCGCCCGAATCGGAGGCGACGATTCTCGGACTCGCGGCGGGAGTGCCGTCGATTTCGGACGCGAACGTGACCGAGGTGAGCGACGACGAGTCGGAGTTCAGAGTGCGGATACGGAGTCCGCCGCTCATCTCACAGGTGGTCGCCCGCGGCGGACGCGTGAGCCGAATCGTCGTCAACGACGCCGGACTCACGGCGACGATGGAACTGCCGCCGCACGTCGAGACGGCGGAGATAGTCGAGGAGGTGAAGGCGTCGTACCCGAGCGCCGACGTCCTCCTCCAACGGCGAAAGACGGTCGAACGGCCGGTCGTCTCCGAGAAGGGACTGCTCGAGTCGTTGACCGAACGACAGCGCACCGCTCTCGAACTGGCCTACCGCCGAGGGTACTTCGAGTGGCCGCGGAAGAACAGCGGAGAGGACCTCGCGGAGATTCTCGGCGTCTCCCCCGCGACGTTTCACCAACACCTCCGGACCAGCGAACGGAAGCTACTGACCGAGATACTCGACGGGGCGGGACTGTCCGCTGACGCGTCCCCCGAGCGACGATCTGGGAACCGCAGTTAGACTGGCTGAACCTGCCGCCCCAACGGGAGAAACTCGGCCGGTTGGTGTTGGCGGACCGCGAGGCCATCCTGCTCGGGTCGATCGGCGAATCGAACGGCGCGCCCGTCGAGACGGCCATCACGGGCGAGGACAACTCGCTCGTGATACTGATGCGGGACCTTCTCGGCAACAGACTCGACCGCCTCGACCGCCTCGACCGCCAAAGCGCCGACTTCCTCGATCACCTTCCGCTGTAGTTGCTCTCGCCGCTTTTTGCCGTCCTCGGAGGTCACGAACCGCCGCGAGCGAACGCCTTCGACGGAGCCTCCCCGTTCCGACGATTACCCGATTTCGTATAGCGTCATGAGATATATCCTGTGCGGGACCGGCGTCCGTCTCCGGTCGTCGAAAGCGGCGCGAGTGGGTCGAAAGCCGGTCGAACGGCGGAATATCGGGGTAAACCGACCGAAGCGACGAGTTCGGAGGAGGAAACGACGGGTAGCGTCCGCCCGAGTTCTCCGCGAAAGGGGAGGGTCGTATCGCACTCGGACGCCGCCGAGTCGATGCTCTCGTGTCCCGCAGAGCGAATCCTCAGCAGAGAGAGTGAGATAATATCTGGCACAGACGTGGGGATTCGTATACCGTTTCTAGGTGTACGAAACGGGGGTGAGTGCGCCCTCACAACCTCGGAGGAGGGGTCGCTCCACTCGCTTCCGAATCGAGTCGCGGTTTAGAGTTGCTACAGACAGAGGAATTACTCAACGTCCTTCCCCACCAACGATGCTTGGTACAGCGCGTGTTTCTCTTTCTGTGCTGGGAGAGATATATGGGTGTGTCAGTAGTAGTGTCAGAGAACGGATGTCCGGTGTATCTCAACGCCGACTACTATTAATCGTCGTCGCAAGCGGTATCGCGGCGATTATGCAGGTATACAGAATAATCGTCGGTGAAGGAGATATCTGGGCAATCGTGGCTATTGTCGGATTCTCAGTCATCGCGCTTAGCTCGGGTTGGCAACTTTGGTCTCGGCACCGACCTGACCATAATTAGGGAAATGCGCAGTCGTACTGTTCGGCTGATTCTCCCTCTACGCTGCAAAAAAGAAGTCACGCGTCAAAATCAGCCTCCGGGTCGTGGTGCCCGGTTCGGACTTCCGGACGCGGGCGGGTCCGACCGCCTCCCTCGACGCCGCGGAGAGATGGGCCGAAAGCAGGGAGTCCGCGGCGAAGGAGGGCGCGACGCGATACCGTCGAGACGTCGCTTCTCGGGTCGAACCAGGCAGGAACTCTCCGTCTCGCCCGGTAGTCGTTCGTGAGAGCGCCGGTGGGACGCCGGATTCGCTCGGATTTCGCGTGAGACGCCTGAAACTGCCGTTCGGAAGCGATCGAGCGTCGAAAGGGAGGTTCGGAGAGATCGCCGCGAACAACGGCATAAAGTAGATGTCGCTATACAAAATTCGGTTCGGCGGGCTACGTCGCCTCCACGAACTCGTGGAGTTTCTCGGCCATCGCCTCGGCGAACTCGTCGTCGTTGATGTCGGCGTCGAGTTCGACGAGTTCGACGCTCTCCGAGAGGTTCTCCCGAATCGCCTCGAAGAGGGCCTCGTCCGCCTCCGGGTGGTCGAAGTCCTCGCCCTCGGCGTCGAGCATCGAGACGCTTCGGAGGGGGAGAAACAGGGCCGTCGGCCCGGCGGCGTCGCCGAGTTTCTCCGCGAGGATGCGACCGAGTTCCGCGTTCTCCTCGGGCGTCGTCCGCATCAGCGTCACCGTCGGGTTGTGGACGTGGAGGTGCCTGTCGCGAAACTCCTCGGGCACGTCCTCCTTCGGGCCGAAGTTCACCATGTCGAGTGCGCCGACGGAGACCACCTGCGGGATGCCGCGTTCGCCCGCCGCCTCCAAGCGGTCGGGCCCGGCGCTGAGGACGCCGCCGACGAGTTCGTCCGCCAGTTCGGTCGTCGTCGCGTCGAGGACGGCGTCGACGACGCCCTGTTCGACGAGGTTCTCCATCGCCTCGCCGCCGGTGCCGGTGGCGTGGAAGACGATGCACTCGTAGCCGCGGTCCTCCAACCACGCCCGCGCCGCCTTCACGCAGGGCGTCGTCACCCCGAACATCGTGACGGCGACGGTCGGACTGTCGGTCACCTCGACGTCCGCCTCGTTGGTCACCATGCCGACCATCGCGAGGGCGGCGTTCGAGATGATGCGGCGGGAGAGTTGGTTCAACCCCTCGATGTCGGCGACGGAGTATATCATCGTGATGTCGCGCGCGCCCACGTACGGGCGCGTGTCGCCGGAGGCCATCGTCGAGACGACGAGTTTCGGGACGCCGTACGGAAGCGCCCGCATGGCCGTCGTGACGACGGAGGTGTTTCCGGACCCGCCGAGGCCGAGAACGCCGTCTAAGACGCCTTCGTCGTGCAGTTCTTCGACGACGCGGGCGGCCCCGCGACCCATCGCGTCCATCGACTCCCCCCGGTCGCCCGACTCGCGGAGCGATTCGATCGTCGTCCCCGCGTAGTCCGCGACGTCGGCGTTCGTCGTGTCCGGTTCGAAGGCGGGGTCGCCCATCACGCCCACGTCCACGACGTGAACGTCCACGCCGTGGTCGGTCAACACGTCGCGGGCGAACGCGAACTCCTCGCCCTTCGTGTCGAGGGTGCCGACGAGTGCGACGGTCACGTGCCGTCACCTCCGGCGTCTCGCGTCGGCAGTTCCCCCGGCGGGACGACGGTGCACTCTGGCATCTCGCGGAGTTCGTCTTCGGGTCCCGGCGGCGCGTACACCGCGAGGAGACTGAGCGTCTTCCACCCCGTGTTGACCGTGCTGTGGGGAACGCCGCGGGGGACGAACACCACCTCGCCGGCTTCGATATCGCGCGTCTCCTCGCCGACGGTCTGTTCGCCCTCGCCGTCGAGGACGTAGAGAATCTCGTCGCTCTCGGGGTGGTCGTGCCGTTCGTGGCCCTTGCCCGGTTCGAGTCGCACGACGCCCGCGCTGAACCGCTCGGAACCGGTCACCTCGGGGGTGTTGAGCCACTTGAGGACGCCCCAGTCGAACACCAGACTCTCGACGTCGTCCGGCGAGACGAACCGCGTCTCGTCGTCGCTCATAGCGAGATGTCCTTGAACTCGCGGGCTTGGTTCTCGATGGCCTCCTCGGTGGGGAGGCGTTCGATGCTGGATGCGCCGAAGAACCCGACGACGCCCTCCGTGTTCTCGATGACGTGCCGGGCGTCGTCGGGCCACGCTATCGGCCCGCCGTGGCAGATGACCATCACGTCCTCGTTCGCCTCGACGGCCGCGTCGCGTATCGCCTGCACCCGGTCTGCGGCCGTATCGAGGTCCAACGCCGTCTCCGCGCCGATGTCGCCGGAGGTGGTCAGGCCCATGTGCGCGACGATTACGTCCGCGCCCGCCTCGGCCATCTGCCGCGCCTGTTCCTCGTCGAAGACGTACGGACAGGTGAGCATCCCCCGGTCGCTCGCCTCCCGAATCATCTCGACCTCCTCGTCGTAGCCCATCCCGGTCTCTTCCAGGTTCCGCCGGAACTGGCTGTCTTCGTCGATGAGACCGACCGTCGGGAAGTTCTGGACGCCGGAGAAGCCCTGCCGCTTCAGTTTCTCGACGAACACGTCCATCTGCCGGAACGGGTCCGTGCCGTTGACCCCCGCGAGAACGGGCGTGTCCTCGACGACCGGAAGCACCTCGTGGCCCATCTCGACGACGATTTCGTTCGCGTCGCCGTACGGGAGGAGGCCGGCCAGAGACCCCCGACCGTTCATCCGGTACCGACCGGAGTTGTAGATGATGAGGAGGTCGACGCCCCCGCGTTCGGCGAACTTCGCCGAGATTCCCGTCCCGGCCCCCGCGCCGATTATCGGATCGCCCGACGCTACGGTGTTCCGAAGCCGTGCCAACGAATCCTGTCTCTCGAACTCCATGAGTGCATCATGGACGTAGATTATGTTAACTCGTTGCAATTTTGTCGGCGCGCGTGAACGTTCCCGCCCGGTCCGCCGACGCGAAACTCGCCGGACGGAACCACGCCGACTTTTATTCGCGACGGCGAACGTCCGGGTATGGCCGACTTCGACCCAGAGAAGTTCGAGGACAAGTACGTCCACTACTTCCCCGAACTTCAGCGCGCGTACAAGAACGCCTTCGAGACGATGAACGAGGAGTACGACTCGACGCTGATTCACGGCATCGACCAGGAGATTCTCAACGAGTCCGAACCGATGTACGAGGACGGCGAGTTCCGCATCGACCTGCCCGAGAACCCCCACGAACGACTGACGAGCGTCGTCGTGGACGACGAGAAACTCGACGCGACGCTCGAGCGCTACACAGACGAGATTCGGGCCGAACTCCGGCGCGTCTTCGGCCTACAGTCCTGAACCAAAGGCCTAAGCCGGTTCGTCTCGAACCCCGAACCATGAGTACGGACGCGACCGACGGAGACGACGACCTCAAAGACCGGGTCACGAACTTCCTCCGCCGGAACTTCCCGCAGATTCAGATGCACGGTGGCTCCGCGGCCATCCAGCACCTCGACCGCGAGTCGGGCGAAGTCACCATCATGCTCGGCGGCGCTTGCTCCGGATGCGGTATCTCGCCGATGACCATTCAGGCCATCAAGAGCCGCATGGTCAAGGAGATTCCCGAGATAAACAAGGTCAACGCCGAAACCGGAATGGGCGGCGACGGCGGTCACGGCGGCGGCATGTCTCCGTCGTTCCCCGGCGACACCGAAGGCGACGACGGCGAGAGCGACGAAGGGCCGCAGGCTCCCTTCTGAACGCCGCGGATACCTCGATTTTTCCGTTTTCGCACCCCGACAAGCGGTGCGACTGCGCCGCACGTAGCGGGAGCGAACGGGCGAGAACAGGAAGTTTATCCCGCGTTCGCCCGCACTGCGGGGTATGACCGAGTCGCCCGACAACGTCCTCTTCGTCGTGATGGACACGGTCCGGAAGGACCACCTCACGCCGTACGGCTACGAGAAGCCCACGACGCCGGCGCTTGAATCGTTCGCGGAGGAGGCGACGGTGTTCGAACAGGCCGTCGCCCCCGCGCCGTGGACGCTCCCGGTCCACGCGTCGCTTTTCACCGGGATGTACCCGAGCCACCACGGGGCCGACCAGGAGAACCCCTACTTGGAGGGCGCGACGACGCTCGCACAGACGCTCTCGCGGGCGGGGTACGACACCGCGTGTTACTCCTCGAACGCGTGGATTACGCCGTACACCCACCTCACCGACGGCTTCGACGACCAGAACAACTTCTTCGAGGTGATGCCCGGCGACTTCCTGTCTGGCCCCCTCGCGAAGGCGTGGAAGACGATGAACGACAACGAAGCGCTCCGCGCCATCGCGGACAAACTCGTCAGCCTCGGCAACACCGCCCACGAGTACCTCGCCGGCGGTGAGGGCGCGGACTCGAAGACGCCCGCCGTAATCGACCAGACGAAGTCGTTCATCGACGACTCCGAGGAGTTCTTCGCGTTCATCAACCTGATGGACGCGCACCTGCCGTACCACCCGCCCGAGGAGTTCGCCGAGGAGTTCGCCCCCGGCGTCGATTCCACGGAGATATGCCAGAACTCCAAGGAGTACAACTCCGGTGCGCGCGACATCGACGACGAGGAGTGGGAGGCCATCCGGGGCCTGTACGACGCCGAAATCGCGCACATCGACGACCAACTCGGTCGCCTGTTCGACTGGCTGAAGGAGACGGGCCGGTGGGACGACACGATGGTCGTCGTCTGCGCGGACCACGGCGAACTCCACGGCGAACACGACCTGTACGGCCACGAGTTCTGTCTGTACGACCCCCTCGTGAACGTCCCCCTGATGGTCAAGCACCCGAAACTGGACGAGGACCGCCGCGAGGACCAAGTGGAACTCGTCGACCTCTATCACACCGTCCTCGACGCCCTCGACGTCGAAGGGGGCGCGCCCGCGGACCCCGGCGACGACGCCGTCGCACTCGACCGAACCCGGTCGCTGCTCTCGCAGTCGTACCGCGAGTTCGCCGAGGCGGCGAACGACGACCCCGGCCAAATCGGCGACGGCGAGTACGCCTTCGTGGAGTACTCCCGCCCGGTGGTCGAACTGAAGCAGTTAGAGGAGAAGGCCTCGGACGCGGGTATCACGCTCCCGAAGGAGTCGCGGTTCTACTCGCGGATGCGCGCCGCCCGCCGGACGGACGCGAAGTACGTCCGCATCGACCGCATCGAGGACGAGGCGTACCGCCTCGACACCGACCCCGAGGAGACGACGAACCTCGCGGGCGAGGGCGACGCGGAGATCGAGGCGACGGAGGCGATGCTCTCGGAGTTCGAGGCGGCCGTCGGCGGCGCGTGGACCGACGCCTTGGACGACGAGGTGTCCGACGACACCGTCGAGGAGATGGACGAAGACGCCCAAGAGCGCCTCAGGGACCTCGGATACCTCGAATAGGCGAACGGACGCGCGAAGAAGAGGACCCCCACACGACCGAACGCTGATTTTCCTCCGTTTACGCCGCGAAGCGGAGTCCGACCACTCCGGCGACGATGGCGGTGAGACAGACGAGTCGGACCGGCGACGTGGACTCGCCGAACAGGACGATGCCGAGGACGACGGTGCCGACTGCGCCGACGCCGGTCCAGACGGCGTAGGCCGTCCCCACGGGCAACACTTCGACGGCCTTGGCGAGGCCGGCCATGCTCACGACGAGGGCGACGACCACCACCGCCGTCGCGCGGAGGTTCGAGAAGCCGTCGGCGTACTCCAATCCGACCGCCCACACCGTCTCGAAGCAGGCGGCCGCGAGGAGGACCAGCCACGCGGTCTGTTGGTTCACGCTCGCCGGTTCGGGCGGCGGCGTCTTGACGGGTGCGGAATCGTCCCGGCGCACTCGGCGGTCAGCGAACGCCGCGCCCCGCCTCCCACGCGCGCAGGAGGCCCGCCAGCGTCCGATTCGTCGGCGCGTCGATTCCGTGTCGGTCGGCGCGTTCGACCACCTCGCCGTGGATGGCCTCCACCTCGGTCCGTCGGCCCGCGTCCACGTCCTGCAGCATCGACGACCGGTTTTCGGCGGTGTCCGACACCACCTCCACGAGTGCGGCGCGCGCCCCGCGGTAGGTTAGCGGGACGCCCTCGGCGCGGGCGACGCGGACCGTCTCGCGCGCCGCGCGGTGCGCCACCTCGGCGGCCGGCCCGTCGGCGAGCGAGCCGTTCTCGACGCGCGCGAGGGCGGTCACGGCGTTGATACCGGCGTTGACGGCCAACTTCTCCCAGCGACGGCGCGGCATGTCCGTCGCCACGAGGGTCCGAAGGCCGGCGTCGCGGAACGCCTTGCCGACGCGTTCGGCGGCGGGGTCGCTGCCGCCGGTTCGCGCGCCCAGCACCACCCGCCCGACGCCGGTGCACGCGACGCGTCCGGGTTCGCGGAGGTGCGCGCCGTAGGTGGCCGTCCCCGCGAGCACCGTCGTATCGAGCCTCGACGCGAGCGTCTCCTCGGTCAGGCCGTTCTGCAACGAGAGGACGGCGTCGAACTCCCCGGTGGCGAGCGTTTCGGCGGCGGCGGCGGTGTCGAACGACTTCACCGTCACCACCGCGAGGTCGGCGGTCCGTCCCTCGCCGTCGGTGGTCGCGTCCGGGGCGACGCGGGCCGCCGCCGCGCCGGTGACCGAGAGGCCGTCTGCTCTCACCTGCGAGACGTGCGGGTCGCGCCCGACGAGCGTCACGTCGTGGACGCGGGCCAACAGGCCGCCGACGAGCGACCCGAGGCTCCCCGCGCCGAAGACGAGAATCTCCATGCTCGACTCGACTGCGACCCCGCGGAAAAAGCAGTTGGATGCCGCCTCGGCGCTCCGCGACTAGTCCTCGGTCCAGTACATCAGTTCCTCTTTCTCCGTCCCGCAGTTCGGACAGGTGTCCGGGAGGGGCTCCTCCTCGTCGTCTAACTCGCCCATCTCGCCGCAGTTCGTGCACCGCCACATCAGTTCGGCCTCGCCGAACTCGTGCCCGGAGCGTTCGTGCTCGACGGACATCTTGTCGATTCCCTCCTCCGTGGTGACGAAGAAGCCGTCCGTGTCGAACCCGCGGATGTTGCCGAGGGGACGGCCGTCTTCCGTGTACACTGTCATGCCGACTTTCGGTTGGGGGCTTTCTTCGGACATGGACGGGGGTTCGCTCGCCAATCAGATAACTCTCCCCGCCGACATTTTAAGGGGCCGCCGCGATAGCGGGCGAGAAACGCGAGAGAACGGAGAGCGGTCGGTAGTAGAGCAGTCGAGGTGACGTACCGCGAGGCGACTGAAAAGGAGTCTCGCGGCTTTTTGGTCCAGATTTTTGCGTCGAGGGTGAGCGAAGCGAACCCGAGACGTAAAAAGGTGGGCTCACATGAAGTCCGAAATCTTCGAGGCTTTGTTCTTGTCGTTCTCGAAGATGGACTCCAGACTCTTCTCTAACACTTCGAGTCGCTGTTTCGTGTAGTCGCGACAGCCGAACTCCTCGGCCACCTGAATCGCGGTGTCCATGTACTTGTTCACCGACCCGCGGTGGACGGTCAGGTTCACACGGCCGCCGCACTCGCGGCAGTCGCCGGTCAACGGCATCCGGCGGTACTTCTCGCCGCAGTCGAGACACCGCGTCTCCTGTCGGGCGAACGCCCGGAGGTTGCCGATGAGGTCCGGCAGGAAGTGGTACTCGATGACGCGTTCGGCCACGTCGGTTTCGTCCACGGCGCGGAGTTTCCGCGACAGTTCCAACTGCGCGTCCATCTTCTCCATCATCGACCCGAGCGTCTTGTACGCCGAGAGGTCGGGTCCGAGGGCGATGTCCGTCGTGTCGTGGGTGTGGTCGAACCCGCGGTACTCGTCGTCGGTGCCGAGGGTGTCCTCGCCGAGTTGGATGAGGTCCTCCACCTCGCCGGGGTCGGCCATCTCCAACGTCGCCTCGTAGAAGTCGAGGGGGTACCGCCGGACGATGTCCATGTTGTGCGCCTCGTCGTCGATTTCGGAGGGATCGATGCGCGAGGACATCACGAGGGGCGCGTCCATCTGCCCCCCGCGCTTGTCCGGGAGGAACTGTTTCGAGAAGTTGAGCAGTCCGTCCATGAGCAGCATCACGCAGTCCTCGTCACCGTCGCAATTGCGACGTTTCGCGGCGTGGAAGTACGGATGCGCGTATCCGACCGCTGCCGACGTGAATCCGACGACGCGGCCGACGACGGCCGCGGAGGTGTGGGGGGCCATCCCGAAGACGAGTTCGCCGATGAGGTCGTCGCGTTCCTCCACCTCGTAGAAGGGGTCGAGGTCGTAGAACTGGGTGAGAAGGTCGTCCACGAAGTCGGCCGTCTTCAGCATGTGCTCGGCCGCGCCGTCCGAGAGGACGATGTCCTGCACTTTGAGTTCGACCAGTTGGTCGTCGAACTGGAGGGGTTCGCCGTCGATGTCGGTGTCGTACCCGAGTCCGCGGAAGTGCTCGGCGGTCACGCCGAGTTCCTCGGGGCGGACGGCGGTGACGGGCAGGTCCGTCATGTCGTAGCGGACGGTGCCGTCCTTGAACGAGGAGACGCCGTTCTTCGCCCGCAGGATGCCCTTCTCGATGGGTTCGGGCGTCTTGTTCGAGGAGGTGAGACCTTTCACGCCCTTCAGGATGGGGAACGACGACTCGCGTTCGCCGACGTTCTCCAACGCCTCGCGGAGTTCCGTCGAGAGGTCGATCTGGAACCAGTCGGGACTCTCGACTTCGCGTTCGCACCGGTCGCAGTAGACGCGCCCGGACTCGTCGGGTTCGCGGACGGTGCCGCACTCCTCGCACTCGTAGTACGGTTCCGTGTGGGCGTCGCAGTTCGGACACTTCGATTTGAACGTGTGGGTGCCGCAGTCGGGGCACTCCCTGTCGCCGACGCGGACGTTCACCTCGCCGCGGGTACCCTCGTCGTTTCGGGCGCGGGCGGCCTCGCTCACGTCGCGTTGGTTGCCGCCCATCTCGCCGATGGGAAAGAGGGTGTGGACCGCCGGCGAGAGGTCGCGCGACTCTGACTTCTCCGGGCGACCCATCCGGTTGCCGATGCGCGTCGGCGCGCGTTCGCGAATCTCGAAGGGTGCCACCTCGTTGACGACCTTCACCGCGTTCTCGCCGCCGTCCCACTGCCGGGCCTCCGGCGAGATATCGTCGCTCTCCCACGTCCGTTCGAGGTCGGTCGTCAGTCCGAGAGAGCGAACGAGGGGACGCCACTCGGGGACGCGAATCGTCTCGTCGGACTGGGAGTGTTCGACCAGCAAGCGTTCGAGGACGCTCCGGACCGTCTCCGTGCGTTCGAGTTCGAGGACGCCGTCGCCGCCCTCGGGGCCTTCGGGGCGGACGGCCACTCCGCCGTCGGCCTTCGCGTCCACGACGCGCCCGTCCGCGGCGGCGTCCGCAAGCGTCTCGAACTGCTCGACGCTCACGTCGTGCCAGAGGTACGTGTAGTCGGGGTGGAGGGGGCAGTCGTACTCGGCGGCCCACTCGAAGGCGTCCTCCGGCGAGGGGTGTTCGAGGTCCACGCTCGGGTCGTCCTCGAACGCCTGCACGGGCGCGCCCGCGGCCTCGAACTCCTGAATCCACCACTCGAAGACGTACGAGGCGGGTGCCAGCGGGTGGTTGTTCTCGACGAACTCGCCGAAGTTGACGAGGTACTCGCCCAGATCGAGGATCTTCTCGACTCCGTTTCTGACTTCGAGGGCCTCCTCGGGGTCGTCGATGCGGCGCACGTCGCCGTTGGCGAGTCGGACCGTCGGCCCCTCGATGGAGTCGACGGGGACGACGCCGCCCGCCTTCCCGGGGCGTTCGGTCTTTATCTGCGTCCCGGTGGCGAGGAAGTCGTCCACGAGATGCATCGTCGCGGGGTGGACGCCCGCCGTCGCGAATCCGTGGTTCCGGGACCGGCCGTAGCGGAGTCTGAACCCGCCCTCGGCGCTGGGATGGCCGAAGACCGGGCGGCCGGCGATGAGGTCGCGGAGGTACTTCGTCGCCGGTTCGACGCGGGCGGGGCCGGCGGGGTCCGCGGGCGAGTCGTCCTCCGCCTCCTCTTTTGCGCCGTCCTCGCTCTCCTCTGCGGCGTCCGCGTCGGCGTCGGCGTCGTCCGTTTCTTCGTCCTTGTCGCCGTCCTTGCCGATGGTGCCGTCGATGAGGTCCTGGAGCCACGGCCAATCGACTTCGTCGAGTTGGCGGGTGTACCGCTGAATCTTCGGAGCCTTGAGGGCGATACCCTCGGCCATGACGAGACACATGCCGCCGCGGGCGGAGTTCGTGTCCACCCGCTCTAAGTCGCGGAAGCCCGACACCTCCTCGTCGCCCGTCGCCTCGCCGTCGAGCATGATGGGCATGTGCTCGGCGATGAACTTCGTCTCCTTGTCCTTCGGCGAGTACTGGAGGCCGGTCTCCTTGTCGTAGAGGGCGATTTCCTCGGCGTAGCGTTCGACCTCGACGTCTCTGGCCCTGTACTCCTCGATACCGAGGAGCGAGCGAGCGTAGTCGGCGACGAGAACCGAGAGGGCCTGCGCCGTCCCGCCGGCGGAGCGAATCGGGCCGGCGTAGTAGACGTTGACGAACTCGGTGCCGTCGTCGTTCTCAAGAATCTCGACGCGGTCGATGCCCTCGATGGGGGCGGCGACGACGCCCTCGGTGAGGAGGGCGACGGCCGTCCGAACCGCGCCCTCGACTTTGCCCTCGCGGGAGTCGTAGTCGCCGACGCTCCCCTCCACGAAGTCCGTGACGAGTTCGAGGGCGGCCTCCTCGCGGGACATCTGCCCTTCGAGTTCGCGGACGCGTTCGGCGACGCCCGGGATGCCGAGGATGTTCTCCACCCGGTCGGCCATGTCCTTTGCGACCGGAATCTCGACTTCGGTCTCCGGGTCGTACCCCTGCGCCTTCGCCGCGCGCGCGGTGTCGAACGCTTCGTCGAGGCGGTCTTCGATGCGCGTGAAGTACCGTTCGTCGTCCTTTCTCACGGCTTACAACCAGAGGTCGAGGTCGGTCACGTCGTCGTGTTCCCGTTCGAGGGGTTCGTCGAACGCGCGGATGTACGCCTCGCCGGCGAAGACGGTGCCGGCGTTGAGGTGACCCGCGAGCGACTGCCCGCTTCGTCGGGAGAGGACCGCGTGGGTGTGGGCGAACGGTTCGCCGTCGAGGAGGGCGACGTTGCCGACGCAGGCGGCGACTTCGAGGGGTTCGTCGAACGTCACCGACCGGTACTCCTTCTCGTCTTGGTCGTAGAACCACACGTCGGCGTCCTGCACCGCGCCCATCGCGTTGAACCACGCCGACTCGACGTCTTCGAGTTCGGCGAACTCCTCTATCTCCTCGCGCCAGTCCGCGCCGTTGTCCAACGAGACGAGGAACTCGCGGCTGGACTCGACCTCCCGATAGTTCATGGGACGGACAACGAAGGACGCCACCAAAAACTTTCAGACTCCTCGGTAGCCGTGACCCTCCGTCGTCTGCGTCCGCAAAAAAGCGGCACCGGCCCGTGCGGCGGACCGTCGAACGTCGTGCGCCGAACCGTCAGCACCGATTCGGGGACGTGCCCGCGCCCCCGCCTCGGCGGGCCCGAGCGTTCAGGCCCACTCCGGAAGCGACGGCGCGTCCTCTACCCGCATCGAAATCCACGCCTCGTCGCGGGAGATGTCCGCGATGATGAACTCCGAACGGGAGGGGCTGGAGTCCACCGAGGCCATGACCTCGGCGCGCGTCGCACCGATGTTCGCCGTCGCATTCGGCGTCATGTTTGTTACTGTGTAACACTCGTATATAAACCCGTCGGAATGACTGTTCTCTTTGTAGGCGTACTCGGAAATATGTTCCAACATTCGAGGAAAATTCCACCGAGGGTGGAATACTTCGAGTCTCTCTGGAGGAGGTTCCGCCGTACGACCACCACGCGTTCGGAGCGGTTCGGCGACGGAGACGGTGGGGTTCGCGGCCGTCGCGTCCGCGGGAAATCGCCGCAGACGTTCGCAGACTACAAGAGGTGGCGGGCAGTATGGCGCGGTATGCACGTAGCCGACGCGATGACCCCCCGAGAGGACGTCGTTACGGTCGAACTCCCGGGGACGCGCGACGACGTTCTTGAATATCTCCAAGAGCGCGGCTTCTCCTCCGTTCCGGTCGTCAAGCAGGGCGAGGACAGAGAGGAGTACCGCGGGCTGATATCTCGGGAGGAACTCATCGAACACCCCGACGAGGACCAACTCGCCGTTCTGATGCGCGACGTTCCGACGACGACGCGCGACACGTCCGTCGAGGAGGTGGCCCGCCTGATGGTCGAGGAGGGCTTCCGGCGCATCCCCGTCGTGGACGGCGAACTCGAAGGTATCGTCACCGTCACCGACGTAGTTCGCGCCATCGCCCGCGGCGAAGTCGAGTGCGACGCGACGGCCGACGAGGTGGCCACCCGCGACGTGAACACGACGTGGGTCGAGACGCCGTTGACGGTGGCCGAACGCGAGATATACTACGCGAACGTCCCCTACGCCGTCGCACTCGACGAGGAGGGCGGGATAGCCGGCATCCTCACCGAGGTGGACATCATCGAAGTCGCCCGCGTCGTCGAGGGCGAGGACGGAACCGGCGACTCGGTGGCCGGACAGGAGGACGACTGGATGTGGGAGGGAATCCAAGGCGTCGGTAACCGCTACGTTCCGACCCGGAACGTGGAGATTCCCGTCGAACCCGTCTCGGAGTTCATGAGCACCGAGATGGTGACCGTCTCGAAGCGGAAGTCCGCAAAGGAGGCCGCACAGTCGATGATAACCGAAGACATCGAGCAGATTCCGCTGATGGGCGGCGACCAACTGCTCGGCATCGTCCGCGACATCGACCTGTTGGAGGCACTGTAAGATGTCGGAGCGAACGGAAGGTGAACGACTCGCGGAACTGGCCAAGCGCCGCGGCTACTTCTTCGGGTCGAACGCCGCCTACGGCGGCGCGGCGGGCTTCTACACGTTCGGCCCGCAGGGCGCGGCCCTGAAGAGCAACGTCGAGGAGGCGTGGCGCGACCGGTTCACGGTCAAGGAGGGGAACCTCGAAATCGAAGCGCCGACCATCATGCCCGAACCGGTCTTCGAGGCGTCGGGCCACCTCGACGGCTTCGACGACATGCTCGTCGAGTGTCCCGAGTGCGGCGAGTCCCACCGCGCGGACCACCTCATCGAGGACGAGACGGACGTCGAGGACGCCGAGTCCTACCCCGTCGAGGAAGTCGAGTCCCTCATCGCGGACAACGACCTGCGGTGTCCGAACTGCGGCGCGGAACTGGCGGGGGAGTCCGTCGAGGACTTCAACCTCATGTTCGAGACGAACATCGGCCCCGGCTCTTCGACGCCGGGCTACCTCCGCCCGGAGACGGCGCAGGGCATCTTCGTGGAGTTCCCGCGCATCAAGGAGTACGCCCGCAACAGTCTCCCGTTCGGCGTGACCCAGATCGGCCGGGCGTACCGAAACGAGATTTCGCCGCGCAAGAGCATCGTCCGCACCCGCGAGTTCACGCAGGCGGAGTTAGAGCAGTTCGTCGACCCCGAACGCGACGAACCCGACCTCTCGTCGGTCGAGGACGTCGAAGTCGTCCTCTACCCCGCCGAGGAGCAACAGAAGGACGACGGCGAGTACGTCGAGACGACCATCGGCGAGGCCGTCGAGGAAGGCGTCATCGGCAACGCGTGGGTCGGCTACTTCCTCGGCATCGCCCAAGGGTGGTACGAGCGAATCGGCGTGGACATGGACCGCTTCCGGTTCCGCCAACACCTCACCGGCGAACGCGCCCACTACGCCGCGGACTGCTGGGACGCAGAAAGCGAGGTGGACGGCGACTGGATCGAAATCGCGGGCTTCGCCTACCGCGGCGACTACGACCTCTCGAAACACGGCGAGTACGGCGACGACGAGTTCACCGTCTTCCGGCAGTACGACGAACCGAAGACGGTCGAACGCGCCGTCGTGGAACCCGACATGAGCGTTCTCGGCCCCGAGTTCGGCGGGCAGGCCGCCGACATCGCGGAGGCGTTGGAGACGCTCGCCGAACGGGACCCCGACGCCTTCGAGGGCGACGAGGTGACGGTGGAAGTCGACGGCGAGGAGTTCGCCGTGGACGCCGACGTGGCGAACTTCCGCGTCGAAGAGCAGACCATCGCGGGCGAGCACATCACCCCGCACGTCGTCGAACCGTCGTTCGGCGTCGATAGGACCGTCTACACGCTCTTGGCGCACGCCTACAGCGAGGACGAGGTGGACGGCGAAGAGCGGACGTACCTCTCCTTAGAACCGGGCGTCGCCCCCACCGACGTGGGCGTGTTCCCCCTCGTCAGCAACGTCGAGGAACTCATCGACCGCTCCGAGGACGTGGTCGAGCAACTGCGCGACGCCGGGTTCTCGGTCGTCTACGACGACTCCGGCAGCATCGGGCGGCGCTACCGCCGGCAGGACGAGGTGGGCACGCCGTTCTGCGTGACGGTGGACCGCGACGGCCTCGAGGGGGACGGCCCCGACAGCGTCACCGTCCGGGCGCGCGACTCCGGGCGGCAGGTCCGAATTCCCGTCTCGGAACTCGTCGGCCAACTGCGCGCCCTCTCCGACGGCGACCGGTCGTTCGACGAGGTGGCCCAGCAGTACGAGGAAGTCACCGCGGACGCCTAATCGAGCGTGAGTCCTCCCGCCCCCGCCCGTCCGAGCAAGAGCGAGGTGAAGCGCCGCCTCGTCCACGCCTGCGGCGTCGGACTACCCCTCCCGTACCTGCTGGGCCTCCTGACGTGGCGAGAACTCGGCTGGATGATGCTCGGCCTCTCGGCCGTCGTCGCCGGACTGGAGGTGGTCCGACTGGTCGTCGGCCTCGACTGGAAGGTGTTCGACGAACTCACCCGCTCCTACGAGGAGACGAACCCCGCGGGGTACGCGCTGTACATCTTCAGCACCACCGCCGTCGCCCTCCTGTTTCGACCGGAAATCGCCGTTCCCGGCATGCTGATGCTCGCCATCGGCGACCCGGTGAGCGGTCTGCTCGGCCGGACGCGGGAGGCGGGCGAACGGAAGCGCGTCTCGACGCTCGCGGCGATGTTCCTCGTCTGTCTCGGCGTCGGACTCCCGTTTCTCGTCCCCGCGGCGGGACTCGTCGTCGGGAGCGCCGCCGCCGTCGCGGGCGCGTTGGGCGCGACGCTCGCCGACGGCGTGAAACCCGTCGTCGCGGGCTACGTCGTCGACGACAACCTGTCGATTCCGCCGACGGCCTGCCTCGCCATCGCGGGCGTCCTGTTCGCCGCGGGCTGAGTCGGCGTCGGCGTCGCCATCGGCGGACGGCCACGGGGTGTTTTTACCGGCCGCGACGTACGTCACGGCATGACAGTCTACGAGAGCGACCTGCCCGGCGTCGGCAAGAAACACGAGGTGGAGTTAGACGGCGGGGAGCGACTCGTCATCGTCACGCACAACACCGGACGGCGCGAGGTGTTCCTGCGACCGGACCCCGACAGCGACTCCGAGAAACTGTTCGAGTTGTCCGACCAGTTGGCGCGGCAGGTGGGCACGTTGCTGGAGGGGGCGTACTTCCAACCCGTCCGGACGGAGGAGATAGAGACGAGGCTCGGCTATGACACCGTGTTGAACTGGGTCGAAGTGGGCGAAGACTCCCCCATCGCGGGGAAGACGCTGGCCGAGTCGGACTTCCGTAACGAGACGGGTGCGTCCGTCATCGCCGTCGAACGCGGCGAGGAGGTGTTCGCCTCGCCCGGCGGGGACACCCGAATCGAGGCGGGCGACACGCTGGTCGTCATCGGCGGGAAAGACGCCTGCGAGGAGTTCGAGGCGTACGTCGAGGACGCGTAATCGATGGCGGCGTCGCTGTTGTCGCTGGGCGAGTTGTTCGTCGTCGTCGCCGTCGCGGGCGCCGTCGCACTCCGCTTCGGCCTGTCGGTCATCCCCCTCTACGTCGTCGGCGGCGTCCTCGCCGGACCGTACGTCGCCGGGCGCGTGGGCCTCCCGTACGTCGAGGGCGGCGAGGTGGTGACGCTGTTCGCGGAGATGGGTATCGTCCTCCTGCTTTTCTTCCTCGGCTTGGAGTTCAGTCTGGACCGACTGCTCCAGTCGAAGCAGAACATCACGCGCGCGGGCGCGATAGACATCGCGGTGAACCTCCCCGTCGGGGTGGCCATCGGCATCCTTCTGGGGTGGTCGGTGGTGGAGTCGCTACTCCTCGGCGGCATCGTCTACGTCTCCTCGTCGGCCATCATCACGAAGACGGTGATAGATCTCGGGTGGATAGCCAACCCCGAGTCGGAGCCGATCCTGGGCACCCTCGTCTTCGAGGACCTCGTGATGGCCGCCTACCTCGCGCTCGTCACCTCGCTGGTCGCCGGCGGCGAGGGGCTGGAATCCGTCGCCGAGGGTATCGCGATAGCGTTCGGCTTCCTCGGCGCGTTGCTCGTCGTCGTGCAGTACGGAACGGCCTTGTTCTCGCGCGTCCTCGACGTTTCTGACCCCGAACCGTTCGTCCTCCGGACGCTCGGCGTCGTCGTGCCCGTCGCGGGCGTCGCCCTCTCTCTGGGCGTCAGCGAGGCCGTCGCGGCGTTCTTCGTCGGGATGGGTTTCTCGACCAGCGGTCACCGCGAGCGAATCGAACGCACGTTGACCCCCGTCAGGGACGTGTTCGCCGCCGTCTTCTTCTTCTGGATCGGCGTCGGCACCGATCCGCGACTGCTCGTCACCGTCGTCGTTCCCGTGGCCGTCGCCGTCGTCGCGACGACGCCGACGAAAGTGCTGACGGGCTACCTCGGCGGGCGGGTGTACGACCTCACGGCGCGGCGGTCGCTCCGCGTCGGCCTCGGGATGGTCCCGCGCGGGGAGTTCTCCCTCGTCATCGCGGCGTTGGCGGCGGGCGGGTCAACGCGGGTGATGCGGGAGGTCATCCCCGCCTTCGCCGTCGGCTACGTCCTCGTGATGAGCGCCCTCGGGACCGTGCTGATGGAGCGTTCCGACGCCGTGGAGCGACTGTTGCGCCGCGGCGACGCGCAGCCGTGAGCGTTCAAGCCGCAGACATTTCACGGAGAGCGCCGAACGGAACGTGTGCGCACTCACGCCCGCCGCGAGCGACCCCTGTTACTCGGAGGCGGAGCGCTCGGGTTCGGACTCGGGGCGTTGTTCGACGTCCTCCTCTTTCACCTCGTCCTGCAGTGGCACCACCTGCTGTCGGCGCTGTACGCGCCGACGACGCTCTCGGGGTTGCGGACGAACGTCTACTTCGACGGCCTGTTCTCGCTGGGCGCACTCGGAGTGATGACCGTCGGCGCGGCGGCGGTGTGGCGCGCCGTCAACCGCGCCGAACGGCCGCACTCGGGGACGCGACTCGTCGGGAGCGTCCTCGTCGGCGCGGGCCTGTTCAACGTCTTCGACGGCGTCATCGACCACTACGTGCTCCACATCCACGACGTGGTTCACGGGAGCGAGGCGCTGAACCCCCACTGGGTCGGCGCGAGTCTCCTCCTCGTGGGCGTCGGAATCTTGGTCCTCACCGAGTCCGCGGACTGAGGCGCCTCGCGCGCGGAGAGAACGCGCCGGAGAGCGCGGTTCGGCAAGGTTTGCATCCCCGAAAGCGTTTAATAGCCCACGGTCTGTTCGAACCACCGATGACGAGGCTCGCGGACGCCGGACGGTTCGGCGGTTCCGGAGCCACGCGTCTCGGCGGCACGACCGCCGAGGCGTCCGTTCTTCTTACTCCGTCGCAGACTGCGACGGTCCCGCGACGACGACGACCGGCCCGTTAGGGCCAACTATACTACACATTCCGACGGTTTCGACGAAACGAACTCAACAGCCACTAGCGACCCTATAGGCATTTCTGTGCTATTATTTCGCTACACAGAACCGTGTAATTTATACGGGAGAGGACACGATTCGGAGGTACATGACAAGCGTGGCACTCGCGTTCTCCGGCGGACTCGACACGACAGTATGCGTCTCGCTCCTGAAAGAGGAGTACGGCTACGACGAGGTAGTCGGCGTGACCGTCGACGTCGGACAGCCGGAATCGGAGTTCGAGGAGGCGAAGGAGACGGCGGACGCGCACGGACTCGACCTGCACGTCGTCGACGCGAAAGACGAGTTCGCGGACCTGTGTTTCGACTCGGTTCGCGCGAACGCGACGTACCAGGGTTACCCCCTCGGGACGGCGCTGGCGCGCCCGGTCATCGCCAACGCCATCCTCGACGTCGCACAGGAGGAGGGCTGCGACGCCCTCGCGCACGGGTGTACCGGGAAGGGCAACGACCAACTCCGCTTCGAGACGGTGTGGCGCGCCTCCGACCTCGACGTGGTCGCGCCCGTCCGCGAGATGGGCCTGACCCGCGAGTGGGAGAAGCAGTACGCCGACGAGAAGGGCCTGCCCGTCCAGAGCGGTAACGACGGCGTCTGGTCCATCGACACGAACCTCTGGAGTCGCTCCATCGAGGGCGGGGAACTCGAAGACCCGAGTTACGTCCCGCCGGAGGATATCTACGAGTGGACCGAGACGCCGCAGGGCGAGACGGGCACCGTCGAAATCGCCTTCGAGGACGGCTACCCCGTCGCCGTCGACGGCGAGGAGATGGAGCCCGCTGACCTCATCGAACACCTCAACGAACTCGCCGGGCAGTACGGCGTCGGCCGCACCGACATGATGGAGGACCGCATGCTCGGCCTGAAGGTGCGCGAGAACTACGAGCACCCTGCGGCGACGACGCTTCTCACCGCCCACGAAGCGCTCGAACAACTCGTCCTCACGAAGGAGGAGCGCGACTTCAAGGCGCAGGTGGACCAGCAGTGGTCGAACAAGGGGTATCAGGGCCTCGTGGACGCGCCCCTCGTGAAGGCGCTGGAGGGCTTCATCGCGGAGACGCAGACGAGAGTGACCGGCACGGTCACCATCAAGTTCGACGGCGGGCGCGCCCGCCCCGTCGCCCGCGAGTCCGAGTTCTCGGTGTACTCCGAGGAGGCCGCCTCGTTCAACACGAAGACGGTCGGCGACATCACCCAGGAGGACGCCACCGGCGTCGCGAAGTACCACGGCTTCCAGTCGCGCCTCGCGAACGCCGCCGTCGAGAACGCGACGAAGGACAAGCCCGAACTGTCCGCCGACGGCGGCGACGAGGAATAGACGGATGAGCGACGAGGAGTCGAGCGGCGTCGTCCGCCGCGACCGGTTCAGCGGCGGTCCCGCCCGCGAGTTCATGTCGAGTCTCGCGGCCGACGAGCGCATCTTCGCGGCCGACGTGGCCGTCGACCGCGCGCACGTGGTGATGCTCGAAGAGCAGGGTATCGTCGAGTCCGAGGTGGCCGCCGACGTCCTCGCCGCCCTCGAAGACGTCGAGGCGGCGGGCCACGGCGCGCTTCCCGACGGCGAAGACGTCCACGAAGCCATCGAGACGGCCGTCATCGAGCGCGTCGGCCCCGACGGCGGGAAGATGCACACCGCCCGCAGTCGCAACGACGAGGTGGCCACCTGCATCCGCTACCGCTTACGCCGTGACCTCCTCGACGCCGTCGAATCGACGCTAGCGCTCCGCGAGTCGTTGAGAGAGACTGCCGAGGAGCACCTCGAAACGGTGATGCCCGGCTACACGCACCTGCAACCCGCCCAACCGACCACCGTCGCGCACTTCCTCCTGTCGTACGAGGCCGCGTTCGCCCGCGACACCGCCCGCCTGTTGGACGCCTACGACCGGACGAACGTCTCGCCCCTCGGCGCGGCGGCGTTCGCCGGCACGCCGTTCGACGTGGACCGCGAGAGGACGGCGGAACTGCTCGGCTTCGACGGCGTCCTCGGGAACTCGATGGACGCCTCCTCGGCGCGGGACTTCCTCGCGGAGTCCGTCTCGGCGCTTTCGACGCACGCGGTGACGCTCTCCGGCCTCGCGGAGGACCTCGTCGTCTTCGCCAACAAGGGCCACGTCGAACTCTCGGACGACTACTCCTCTACGTCCTCCATCATGCCGCAGAAGGTCAACCCCGACACGCTCGAACTCGTCCGCGCCACCGCGGGCGACGCCGCGTCGGGACTGAACGGCCTGCTGACGACGCTGAAGGGACTTCCCCGCGCGTACAACCGCGACCTGCAACGCGCGACGCCGCACGCGTGGCGCGCGGTGGACGACGTGTCGGCCGCGACGGAAGTCGCCGCGGGGGCCGTCGCCACCGCCGAGTGGCCCGAAGAGACCCTCGCGGACGCCGCCGCGGACGGCTTCTCGACGGCGACGGGCGTCGCGGACGCCCTCGCGATGGCCGGACTGCCGTTCCGCACCGCCCACGAGGTGGTCGCGGAGGCGGCGAACCGCGCCGACGGCGAGACGCCGGACCTCGCAACACTTGACGCGGTCGCAGAGGACGTTTTAGGTGACACCCTGTTCGAATACGTGAGTCGTGAGCACGTCGAACGGACGCTCGACCCCGCCTACAGCGTCGCCAGTCGCGACTCCGCGGGCGGTCCCGCCCCGGAGGCCGTGGCGACGCAACTCGACGAGGCGGCGGCGCGTTTCGACGCTCACGAGGAGGGCCGCGCCGAACGCGCCGAGGCCCTCGAATCGGCAGACGGCCGACTCGCGGCGGAGGTGAACGCCCGTGTCTGACTCGACGCTCCCCTACCACCGGACTCCCACCGCACGGACCGACGAAGAGCCACTTCGACGAGTGCCGCGACCGCCACGACCGCCGTCCCCTCTCGGGGACGAATAACATATGGAATCTGATGCACTTTCCACACGGCCGGTCTGTTCGCCTCTTTGAAGCCGCGAGAGGCTTCTCCGTTCTTTTAATTTCGTTGATAAGTTCGATGGGTTTAAGTCTCTGGCTCGCTGAGCCGAAGATACGATGGCAGAAACCATTACCGCCGAAGATCCGCTGAGTGGAGAGGAAATCGAGCTCCCCGCCGACGTCGAAGTCGGCGAAATCGTGGACAGCCCCGCCACGGGCGCGGAGTTGGAAGTCGTCTCTCTGGACCCCGTGACACTGGAAGAAGCGCCCGAACTCGAAGAGGACTGGGGCGAGTGAGATGAAGGTTGGGCTGCTCTACTCCCGGATTCGGAGAGACGAGAAGCTGCTCCTCTCGGAACTCCGCGAGCGCGGGCACGAGGTGGCGAAGATAGACGTCCGGAAAGAGCAGTTCAACATCAGCGAACCGCCGGCGGCGTTCGACGACGTGGACATCGTCGTGGACCGCTGTCTGGCGACCAGCCGGAGTCTGTACATCACGCAGTTCCTCGACGCCTACGACGTGCCCGTCGTCAACAGTTCCGAGACGGCCGACGTCTGCGCCGACAAGGTGAAAAACAGCCTCGCGCTGGAACGGGCGGGCGTCCCCACGCCGAACACGGAGGTTGCGTTCACCGTCGATTCGGCGATGGAGACCATCGAGAAGTTCGGCTACCCCTGCGTGTTGAAGCCCGTCGTCGGGTCGTGGGGACGGCTGATGGCGAAGGTGGACTCCGAATCGGCCGCCGAGGCCATCCTCGAACACAAGGCCACCCTCGGGCACTACCAGCACAAGGTGTTCTACGTGCAGGAGTTCGTCGAGAAGCCCGGCCGCGACATCCGCGTGCTGGCCGTCGACGGCGAACCCGTCGCCGCGATGACTCGCTCCTCGGACCACTGGCTGACGAACGCCGCGAAGGGCGGCGAAGTCGAGGCCTTCGAGTTGGACGACAGAGCGCTCGAACTCGTCGAACAGGCGAGCGACGCCGTCGGCGGCGGACTGCTCGGCGTGGACCTGATGGAGACGGGAGATGACTACACCGTCCACGAAGTCAACCACACCGTCGAGTTCAAGGCGCTGAACGAGGCCGTCGACGTGGACGTGCCCGCGGAAGTCGTCGATTGGCTGGAAGCGAAGGCCGACGAACACGTCGCGGAGGCCACCGCATGACGGCAGGCGAGACGTACACCGCCGCCGTCGTCGGCGGAAGCGGCTTCACCGGCGGGGAACTGCTCCGCCTGCTCTACCAGCATCCGAACTTCGACGTGGTACAGGCGACGAGTCGCTCCAAGGAGCGGAAGACCGTCGGCCACGTCCACCCGAACCTGCGGGAGATGGACCTCCGCTTCACCTCGCCGGAGGACCTCGAATCCGTGGACGTGCTGTTCGCGGCGACGCCCCACGGCGTCTCCATGCAGCAGATAGACGAGTTTCAGGACGCCGCCGGTACCGTCGTCGACCTCTCTGCGGACTTCCGCCTGAACTCCGAGGAGCAGTACGACGAGTGGTACGACGGGCACGACTGCCCCGAGTACTTAGAGAAGTCGGAGTACGCCCTGCCGGAGATAAACCGCGAGAGCCTGCCCGGCGCGGACCTCATCGCCTCCGGCGGGTGCAACGCGACGGCGACCATCCT
This sequence comes from Halopelagius longus, assembly GCF_900100875.1. Classification (NCBI taxonomy): domain Archaea; kingdom Methanobacteriati; phylum Methanobacteriota; class Halobacteria; order Halobacteriales; family Haloferacaceae; genus Halopelagius; species Halopelagius longus. The sequence goes on from NZ_FNKQ01000003.1 coordinate 704,635, forward strand.
CGGCCTCAAGCCCCTCTTGGACGCCGGCCACCTCTCGGGCGACGAGCAGATAGTCGTCGACGTGAAGGTCGGATCCTCGGAGGGCGGCGCGGGCGGCGGCGACGCCTCCAGCCACCCCGAACGGTCGGGCATCGTCCGCCCCTATGCGCCGACCGGCCACCGCCACGAGGCCGAAATCGAGGAGTTCCTCGGCGTCTCGGTGTCGTTCACTGTCCACGCCGTCGACATGGTTCGCGGCGCCAGCGCCACCTGCCACGTCTTCCCCGACGCGCCCGTCTCGAAGGGCGACCTCTGGAAGGCGTACCGCGGGTCGTACGCCGACGAACCGTTCATGCGCACCGTCGCCGGGGGCGGCGGCGTCTACCGCTACCCCGAACCGAAGGCCGTCGCCGGGACGAACTACGGCGAAGTCGGCTTCGAGTTGGACCCCGGCAACCGCCGCGTCGTGGTCTTCTCGGCCATCGACAACATGATGAAAGGCTCCGCGGGGCAGGCCGTCCACGGCGCGAACGTCGCCCTCGGATTGGAGGAGACGGCCGGACTGGAGTTCACCGGTCTCCACCCCGTCGGAGCGCCCTAGACTGACCGACCACAAACACGATGCACACCACAGACACCACCGACGCACGCGAAGCGCGCGAGTCGAACGACTCGGAGACACACGAGATGCTCGCAGACGGAGGCGAGACCGACCTCCGAGACGAGAGTCCGGACCCGCCGAGCGACGACCCGCCGGTCGTCGTGAAGATAGGCGGCGCGCGCGCCGTGGACCCGGCCGGTGCGGTGCAGGACGTGGCGCACCTCGTCGCCAACGGCCGCGAGGTGGTCGTCGTCCACGGCGGTTCGACCGCCGTAGACGAGACGCTCGAAGAACTCGGCGAGGAACCCACCTACGTCGAGACGCCGGGCGGCGTGGTCGGTCGTTTCACCGACGAGCGCACGATGGAGGTGTTCAACATGGTGATGCCCGGGAAACTCAACACGGACATCGTCGCCACCCTGCGGGAGGCGGGCGTGGACGCCCTCGGTCTCTCGGGCGTCGACGGCGGCCTCCTCACGGGGCCCCGCAAGTCCGCCGTCCGCGTTATCGAGGACGGCAAGAAGAAGATAAAGCGCGGCGACCACTCGGGGAAGATTACCGACGTGAACGACTCGCTCCTGACGACGCTCTTGGGCGACGGCTACGTCCCCGTCGTCACCGTCCCGATGCTGGCCGACGACGGCGTTCCCGTCAACGCCGACGCAGACAGGGCGGCGGCGGCAGTCGCCGGCGCACTCGGCGCGCAACTGGTCGTCCTCACGGACGTTGCGGGCGTCTACGAGGACCCCGACGACGACGCGACGCTCATCGAGTCGGTCAGGACCGCCGCCGAGTTCGACGCCCTCGAAGAGGCCGCGGAGGGCTTCATGACGAAGAAGGTCATGGCGGCGAAGGAGGCGCTCTCCGGCGGCGCGACGGAGGTCATCGTCGCCGACGCGAACAACCGCGACCCCATCGTGGAGGCGCTTTCGGGCGGCGGGACGCACGTGTACGATACGGCTCTCGACGAGGAGGAGGTGACCGCCGAATGAGCGGCTTCGTCTTCTCGGAGAAGCCCATCGAAATCGAGTCCGGCGAGGGCGCGCACCTGTACAGCCCCGACGGCGCCGAGTACCTCGACTTCGGCGCGTCGTACGCCGTCGCCGCCCTCGGCCACTCCCACCCCGCCGTCACCGAGGCGATACGGGAGCAGGCGGCCAAACTGACGTACGTGCAGGCGTCGTACCCCGTCGCCGCCCGCACCGAACTGTACGAGAAACTCGCGACGCTCGCGCCCGGCGATCTCTCGAACGTCTGGCTCTGTAACTCCGGCACCGAGGCCAACGAGGCGGCGATGAAGTTCGCCCGGTCGGCGACCGGACGCTCGAAGGTGATCGCCACGAAGCGCGCGTTCCACGGCCGCACGATGGGTTCCTTGGCGATGACGTGGAAAGACGAGTACAAGCGGCCGTACGAACCGCTGGCGGGCGACGTGGAGTTCGTCACCTACGGCGACGCCGAGGAACTGCGCGAGGCCGTAGACGAGGAGACGGCCGCCGTCTTCCTCGAACCCGTGCAGGGCGAGGGGGGCATCCACCCCGCGACGGCGGAGTACCTCGAAGTCGCCCGCGAGGCGACCGAAGACGTCGGCGCGGCCCTCGTCTTCGACGAGATTCAGACGGGCGTCGGCCGTACCGGCACGCTCTGGGCGTGCGAACAGGTCGGCGTCGTCCCCGACGCGATAACGTCCGCGAAGGGCATCGCCAACGGCCTCCCCCTCGGAGCGACGATGGTCGCTGATTGGATAGCCGAAAACCCCGGCAACCACGGGTCCACCTTTAGCGGCGGCCCCGTCGTCTGCGCCGCGGCGAACGCGACGCTCGACACCATCGTCGAGGAGGACCTGCCCGGCCACGCCGCCGAGGTGGGCGAGTACCTCCGCTCCGAGATAGAACGCGTCGCCGAGGAGGAGGACCTACCGGTGCGGGAGGTTCGCGGCAACGGCCTGATGATAGGGATACAGGTCAAGCGCGGCGCGAACCGCGTGCTGAAGAACCTCGCGCTGAAGGAGCAGATTCTCGCGCTCCCCGCCGGTCGGACCGTCGTGCGCCTCCTCCCGCCGTTGACGATAGAGGAGTCCCACGCCGACCGGTTCGTCGAGTCGTTCGCGGAGGTGCTGAGATGAGCATCGAACTCGACCACGACGCCTTCGAAGTGCAGGAGGGACTGACCGAGGGCCTGACCGAGGCGCAGACGCTGCTTGCTGACCTCGTCTCCATCCCCTCGCAGTCGGGCGACGAGGCGGCCGCGGCGGAGCGTCTCAAGGAGTACTTCGAGGAACACGACCGCGAGGTGTGGATAGACGAGGTGGGCAACGTGCGCGCGCCCGCCGACGACTCGGTGCTTCTGACCTCTCACATCGACACCGTGCCGGGCGACGTGCCCGTGAAAGTCGAAGACGGCGTGCTGTGGGGCCGCGGAAGCGTGGACGCCACCGGACCGCTGGCGGCGATGGCCGTCGCCGCCGTCCAAACCGGCGTCTCGTTCGTCGGCGTCGTCGGCGAGGAGACGAACTCCCGCGGCGCGTGGCACCTCGTCGAGGACCGCGAGGAGCCCGGCGCCGTCGTCAACGGCGAACCCTCCGGGTGGGACGGAATCACCCTCGGCTACCGGGGGTTCCTCTCGGGAACGTACGTCGCCACGAGCGAACTCGGCCACTCCTCCCGGCCGGAGAACAACGCCATCCAGTCGGCCGTCAACTGGTGGTCCCGCGTCGCGGAGTTCTTCGACGCGGACGAGTCCGACGGCGTCTTCGACACCGTGACGACGAAGCCCGTCAAATTCGACGGCGGCCCCACGGAGGACGGACTGGCGGTGGAGGCGACGGTGGACGTGCAGTTCCGCGTCCCCCCGCGTCTCACCATCGACGACGTGCGCGAAGTCGCCGAGGGCGAACTCACGCGCGGGAGCGTCCACTGGGAGAAGCCCATCCCGCCCGTGATGACGAGTCCCCGAACCGAGGTGGCGCGGGCGTTCCGCGTCGCCATCCGGCAGGCGGAGGGCGAACCCCGCTTGCTTCGGAAGACCGGAACCAGCGACATGAACATCTTCGCCGGGGAGTGGGACTGCCCCATGGCGACGTACGGCCCCGGCGACTCGGACCTCGATCACTCGCCGAACGAACACTTGGACCTCGCGGAGTACGACAGTTCCATCGAGGTACTGACGGACGTCTGCGAGACGCTCACAGACTAACTGGAGACTATCCGGATGCTCGAAACCGACCACTTCCTCGACATCGACGACGTGACGACGGACGAACTGGAGACGATACTCGACCGCGCCGCGGCGATAAAGAGCGGCGCGGACGACGCTCGACTCCCCGAGCGAACGCTCGGGATGCTGTTCGAGAAGCCGAGCACCCGGACGCGAATCTCCTTCGAGACGGGCATGACCCAACTCGGCGGCCACGCCGTCTTCCTCGGCCCCGACGACATCCAACTGGGTCACGGCGAACCCTTATCCGACACTTCGCGCGTGCTCTCGCGGTACGTGGACGCGGTGATGGCGCGCCTGTTCTCCCACGAGGACCTCGTGGAGATAGCCGAGTACGCCGACGTGCCGGTCGTCAACGGCCTGACCGACGACGCCCACCCCTGCCAGACGCTCGCGGACCTTCTGACCATCAGGGAACAGTTCGGCGGGTTCGACGGCGTGCAGGCGGCGTGGGTCGGCGACGGTAACAACGTCGGCCAGTCGTTCGTCGTCGGCGCGGCGATGGCCGGACTCGACCTGACGGTGGCGACGCCGCCCGACTACGGCATGTCCGAGAAGTGCGTCGAACAGGCCGCCGAGTTGGGTCACGAACCGACCATCGTGGACACGCCGGAGGAGGCCGTCGAAGGCGCCGACGTGGTGTACACCGACGTGTGGATTTCGATGGGACAGGAGTCCGAACGCGACGAGAAACTGCAGGCGTTCGAGGGGTATCAGGTGAACGAGGACCTCCTCTCCGGCACGGACGCGAAGGTGATGCACTGCCTGCCCGCCCACCGCGGCGAGGAGATAACAGACGACGTTCTCGAATCGGACCGCGCCCTCGTGTGGGACCAAGCGGAGAACCGCCTGCACGCCCAGAAGGGGCTGTTGGTGGAGTTGCTCGAGTAGCGGACCGGGTGTATCGGAACCGGAGTAACCGGCCCCTTTCGTGGTTTCTTACCCGGCGGCGGCCCTCGCGGAGCGTAGAGACCGACCGCCGGTCACTCGGAGTTTCGTCGGATGAGATGGAGATACCGAGAGACGGTTCTGACGCTCTGTACCGTCGCGTTCTTCGTGACGATGGTCGGACGACTGGCGATAAGCCCGCTCATCCCGGACATCGCCGCCGAGTTGGACATCTCGAACTCCCTCATCGGCGGGGCGTTGACGGCGATGTGGGTCGCGTACGCCGCCGTCCAGTTTCCGAGCGGCGTCCTCGCGGACCGGTTCGGCGAACGCGTCGTCGTCCTCGTGTCCGTGGCCGGTACCGGCCTCACGACGCTCCTGATAGCCGTCGCGCCGGGATTCGCCGTGTTCCTCCTCGGGACTATCCTGCTGGGGGCCGCGGCGGGCCTGCACTACAGCGTCGCTACCGCGCTCATCACCCGGACGTACGACGACATCGGCAAGGCCATCGGCCTGCACAACTCCGGCGGCCCCCTCGCGGGACTCGTGACGCCCGTCGCCGTCACGTGGGTCGCCGTCTCCCACGGGTGGCGGACGGCCGTCGGACTCGTCGCGGCCCTCGCCGCGCCCGTCGCCGCCCTCTTCTGGTGGCGGATTCGCCCGACCGAACCGCGACGGCCCGAGCAACCGATGCGAGAGCGGTTCGACCTCGGACCGATACTGACGCTTCTCTCCCGGCCGAGTATCGCCTTCACGAGCGTCGTCGCCACCCTCGCGGACTTCACGTGGCAGGCGTTGGCATCCTTCCTCCCGACGTTCTTCGTCCAGCATCACGGCTACTCGCAGACGATGGCGGGGACGCTCTTCGCGGGCTACTTCGTCGCGCAGGGAGTCCTGCAGGTCGGCGTCGGCGAACTCGCCGACCGATTCGGCCGCGACGCGGCGGCGGGGACGTGCATGGTCGCCGGCATCGCCGGCTTCGCCGTCCTCCTAGCCGGGCCCGGCCTGCCGTGGACGTGGGCCGGCATCGGCCTCCTCGGACTCGGGATGGGGTGGGGCGCGGCGGTGTTCCCCCGATTCATGGACAACCTCTCGGCGGCCGAGCAGAGTTCCGGGTTCGGCCTGATTCGGACGACGTACATGGCCGTCGCCGCATCGGGGTCAGTCGTCGTCGGAGTTCTCGCGGACCTCTTCGGGTGGACCGTCTCGTTCGGCTTCCTGATGGCGCTTCTCGCCGTCGCCGGCGGGTTGCTCGCCGGGAACAGGGTTCTCGGACTCGACTACTGAGGCGATTCGCTACTCGTCGGCGTCGTCAGGCGAATCCTGACTGCTTGCCGAACCCTGTTCGGCAACGTCGCGAGACTCGGTCTGGTGGGCCGACGAACGTCGTTCGTCGACACCGTCGCCGCCCGACTCCGCGGCGAGTTGAATCGCGCGGGAGATGACGTACAGGAGGACGACGCCCGCGCCGACGGCGAGGACGAACTGGCCGAGGACGGCGAACGGGGCACCGACCCACGAGGGACCGAAGAGGAACGCGGCGGCGAACGGGAGGAGTGCCACGCCGACGAACACCACTGTCAGTTCGGCGATGGGGCGCGCTTCGTAGTACAGTCGATGCAGGTCGATATCGCCGGTTTCCGGGTCGATGAGCGGATTGGAGGGCGGCATCCGTCAGCCAGTTTCGGCGGCACACATATCAATCGGGCGGAACGTGCCGACTGAGGATTACTCCCCGTCGGCCCACGCGGGCCGTTCGACGCTCACGTTTCCGACCGCTTCGAGCGAGTAGCGGGGTGCGACGCGGAACTCCTCACCCGAGGCGTCGGTGCCCTCGGCCGCGCCGCGGAACTCGTAGACGAGGCCGTCGCTTCCGACGAGAACCTGCGACCGGAACGTCGAGACGTTCCAGTCGCCGAACGCGTCCGCCGAGAGGTCCGACTCGTCGGCTTCGAGGACGACCAGCGTCTCGCCGTCGCGTTCGACGGTGCCGACGGGTTCGTGGTCGGCGGCGCGGAGGAACTGCGCGAGTCTGTCGTCGCGGACGAACGAGTCGGGGACGGCGGCGGCGTCTTTCGACCGAGGGGCCGTCCGCACGTCGGTGTCGTTCCCGCGGTGGGTCCTGACGTGCATCGTCTCGCCGTCGAGGAACACCTCCCTGTCGGGGCCGGACGTGTTCACGTCGTACCGAACGCGAGAGCGGTCGGCGGTGGCCCGCACGGACTCGTCGCCACCGATACTGTTCGTCCGCAGGGCGAACCCCTCGCCGTAGAGTGCGGCGCGGTTCGCGTCGATGAGGGCGTCCGCGTCGACGCCCGACTCGGAGACGCCCGGCGGGAGCTCCTCGGGGAGCGACTCCGACGGCGACACCCACTCGCTCCCGGCGGTGGGCGAGTCCGAGAGTGCGTTACACCCCGAGAGGACGAGGAGGAGGGCGACTGCGACAGTGACGGTGGAGGTTCGGGGACGCACGGAGAGAAGTGACATTTCGGTGCCACAAATAGGTTCGCAGGGGGAGTTCGCTCCGTTCAGCGGAGTGCGTCGCGGAACGTCGGGTACGTCAGTCCCAGCACCGCGCCGTAGACGAGGTGGCCGACGAGACTCGTGACGTTCACGTTCGGAAGCGGCGGGTTCGCCGGCGACCCGACGGCGGAGAGCCAGATAGGCACCACCACGACGGCGAGGACGGCCCAGACGGCCATGCCGTATGCGATGCCGAGTCCGACGCTCTTCCCCGTCGTCAGATCCGTTCGCGTCGCCGCGATAGCGGCGAAGACGACGCCGAGTACCGCGCCGTGGGCCACGTGGATGGTGAATCCGGTCGCGCCGCCGGAGAGGAAGTACATCGAGGGGATGGCCACCTCGATGGCGACGAGTCCATCGAGCGCGACGGTCAGACGACGCTGATAGCCTCGCCGCCGAGGCGTTCCGTCACGGACTGGACGAAGTCGGAGCGCGTCGCCACGAAGTTCGCCCGCGAGGGGTCCGCAATCCAGAAGCGCGCTTCGAGTTCGACCGCCGAGTCGCCGAGTTCGGTGACGAGGACGGTCGGTTCGGGGTCGGTCAGAATCTCGGGGTTCTTCGCCGCCTCTTCGAGGACGACGGCGCGGACGCGAGAGACGTCCTCGTCGTAGCCGACACCGAACGCGACGCGTTGGCGGAGGGTGTCGTAGGCGACGGGGTTCGTCACGGCGTTGCCCGCGAGTTCCGAGTTGGGGACGGTGACGCGTTCGTTGTCGAACGTCCGGATGCGGGAGACGCGCAGGTCGATGTCCTCGACGCGGCCCGCCCGTTCGTTCCACTCCACCCAGTCGCCCACCTCGAACGGTTCGTCCTTCAGGATGAACACGCCCGCGACGAAGTTGCTCAACAGGTCCTGCGCGGCGAACCCGAGGGCCAGAGAGAGCGCACCGGCGACGGTGCCGAACGCGGCGATGACGCTTCCGAACCCGGCGACGGTGAACGCGAGGGCCAAGGCGAGCACGAAGACCAGCGCGTGCGTCACGTCCGTCGAGAGGCTCTGTACCGTCGCGTCGAAGCCGCGCTCTCTCACCAGTCGCCCCACCAAGGGGACGACGACCAGTCGGCCGAGCGTCCACACCAAGAGCAACGCCAGGACGAAGGCGACGACGCGCCCCACGAGCATTCCGTACGACCGGAGCAGTTCCGCGACGGACGACGGAATCGGGCCGCCCTGAGCGACGGGAGAGGACGCGGCGAGGGAGAACGGCATTCGCACGCCGGTACGCCCGTCCGCCTGTTCGGGATTTTGGCTCCGTTCGCGACTGTATCCATCTCCGGACAGTCTCGCTCGGAACCGTATTCCCCCAACCGGGACGTTATAACCGATGACGGGCAAAGGACGGACGTGGCAGAGACGAGCGGGCACATGCGGTTCTTCCCGTACGAACGGCCGTATCCGAATCAGCGCGAGGCGATGTCGGGCATCGCCGAGGCGCTAGACGAGGAGCGAGACGTGCTCATCGAGGGCGCGCCGGGGACGGGGAAGACGCTCTCGGCGTTGGTTCCGGCGTTGGAGTACGCACAGAGCGAGGACAAGACGGTGGTCATCACGACGAACGTCCACCAGCAGATGCGCCAGTTCGTCGAGGACGCGCGGGCCATCACCCGCGAGGAACCCATCCGCGCCGTCGTGTTCAAGGGGAAATCGTCGATGTGTCACATCGACGTGGAGTACCAGGAGTGTCAGACCCTCCGCGACACGACGCGCAGTTTAGTCGAGAAAGAGGAGGACCGCGAGGAACTGTCGGAGCAGGCGAACGCACTCGTCGAACGGATGCGGGAGGGCGAACAGGGCGCGGCGGAGGCCCGAACCGCCGTGACGGACGAACTCGACGAGTTAGACGAGGAACTCGAAGAACTGCGGGAGGGGAACATCTGCGAGTACTACCACAACAACCTCACCGAGAACACCGACGAGTTCTTCCAGTGGCTGTTCGACGACGTGCGGACGCCCGACGACATCTACGAGTACGCCGACCAGCGGAAACTCTGCGGCTACGAGCTTTTGAAAGAGGGGATGGAGGAGGTGGACTTGGTGGTCTGCAACTACCACCACCTGTTGGACCCGAACATCCGCGAGCAGTTCTTCCGCTGGTTGAACCGCGACCCCGAGGACGTCATCACCGTCTTCGACGAGGCGCACAACATCGAGTCGGCCGCCCGCGACCACGCGAGTCGGAGCCTCACCGAGAACACGCTCGAACAGGCGCTGAGCGAACTGGAAGACGCGGACGACTCCCGCACGGAGTCGGCGCGGAACGTCCTCTCGGCCTTCCTCGGTGCGCTCCGGGAAACGTACGACGACGCCCTCGGCTTCGGCGAGAGAGAACAGGTCGGCGACGACTGGCACGACCTCTCCATCGCCAACCGCGACAGGCGCGACGAGTTGACGCTGACGTTCCTCGACCGCTACGAGGGCCGCGGCATCGACACGGAGGTGGACCTCGCCCTCCAGTTGGGCAAGCGCCTCGACAGGGAGTACGAGGAGGCGTACAAGGACGGCGAGACGACGACCAGAAAGGAGTGTCAGACCCTGCAGGCCGCGGAGTTCGTCGCGGCGTGGATGGCCGACGGCGCGAAACTCGGCCAGCACCCGATGTGCTCGGTCCGGCGCGACGGCGGCACCGAGGAGGTGTACGGCCGCGCGGAACTGTACACCTGCATCCCACGCGAGGTGACGGAGACGCTGTTCGAGGAGGTGCACGCGAGCATCCTGATGAGCGCGACGCTCCGCCCGTTCGACGTGGCCGAGGACGTTCTCGGCCTCTCGGACCCGAAGACGATGGCCTACGGGTTGGAGTACCCCGAGGAGAACCGCCGGACGCTGGCCGTCGAGACGCCCGCCCTGTTCAAGAGCGAACGCGAGGAACCGCGGACGCAAGAGAAACTGACGGACGTGCTCGCGGACGCCTCCCGGTTCACGCCGGGGAACACGCTCGTGTTCTTCCCGTCGTACTCCGAGGCCGAACGCTACCACGAACGACTCACGGAGCGGATGGACGTGACCGACCGACTCCTCTTGGACGAGGCGGGCACGCCCACCGAGGAACTGCGGCAGACGTTCGTAGCGCACGACGGTGCCGTCCTCTTGACCTCCCTGTGGGGAACGCTCGCGGAGGGCGTGAGCTTCGACGGCGACGACGCGCGAACCGTCGTCGTCGTGGGCGTCCCCTACCCGCACCTCTCGGAACGGATGGAGGCGATACAGGACGCCTACGACAGGGCGTACGGCGACAGGCGGGAGGCGGGGTGGCGCTACGCCGTCGAGATTCCGACGATTCGGAAGACGCGGCAGGCCCTCGGGCGCGTCATCCGGTCGCCGGAGGACTTCGGCGTGCGCGTCGTCGCGGACAAACGCTACACGCGGGCGAGTTCCGAGATGGGCAAGTACGGCGTCCGTTCGACGTTCCCCCCGGAGGAGCGCGCGGAACTCGTAGACGTCGCGCCGGGGAAACTGAAGTTCGCGATGCTGAACTTCTACGCCGACCACGACGCCTACGACGGCGCGCCGCCGAGCCCCTGACGCCGAGTCGCGGGAGGGTGTGCTAACCGCTACCACTTCGAACGGCTCATACGCGTTCGGCCCAACACGGACACGATGAGCACCCAGCCCCCCGGACCGAAGGGCGTGCCGGTGTTCGGCAGCAGTCGGCACTACGCGAGGGACCCCTTCACCTTCCTGACGAACGTGGCCGAGGCGTACGGCGACGTGATCCACTTCGGACTCGGACCCATCGACACGTACATGCTCACCAACCCCGCCGACGTAGAGCGGGTGTTGGTGACCGAGGACGCGAAGTTCCACAAGCCGGACTTCCAAGACGACGCCATCGGAACGCTCCTCGGAGACGGCCTGCTCCTGAGCGAGGGCGAGACGTGGCGCAAACAGCGCGAACTCGCGAAACCGGCGTTCGACCCGCGGCGCATCGCGTCGCTGTCCGGCGTGATGACCGACCACGCGACGGCGATGGTCGAGGAGTGGGAAGACGGCGACGTACGCGACGTGCAGTTGGAGATGGCGCGCGTCACGGTGAAGATTATCGTCGAGGCGATGTTCGGGGCGAGCATCGACGACGAACGGACGCGGGTGGTCCAAGCGAACCTCGAACCGTTGGGGAGGCGCTTCGAGCCCGACCCGTTCCGCTTTCTCGTCCCCGACTGGGCCCCGACGAAGGAGAACCGCGAGTACAAGCGGTCCGTGCGGGTTCTCGAAGGTATCATCGACGAGATAGTGGCCGAACGGACGGGAACCGAGAGCGACCCCTCGGCGACGGTCACCGACGCGCCGGAGGAGAGAGCGCCGAGGGACCTCCTGTCGGTGCTCCTGCGCGCGAAGAAGCGGGGCGACCAGACCGACGAGCAACTCCGCGACGAGATGATGACGATGCTACTCGCGGGCCACGACACGACGGCATTGACGCTGACGTACGCGTGGTACCTGCTGTCGCAACACCCCGAGGCGGAGGCGAAGGTTCACGAGGAACTCGACGCCGTCTGCGGCGGCGAGACGCCGACGATGGCCGACGTGCGGCGGTTCGACTACATCGAGCGGGTGTTACAGGAGGCGATGCGACTCTACCCGCCGGTGTACGTCATCTTCCGCGAACCGCAGGTGGACGTACGCCTCGGCGGCTATCGCGTGCCCGAAGGCTCCGCGGTGATGCTGCCGCAGTGGGTCGTCCACCGGTCGCCGCGGTGGTACGACTCGCCCGAGGAGTTCGACCCCGACAGGTGGCTCCCCGAACGGCGCGCGAAGCGCCCGCGGTTCTCGTACTTCCCGTTCGGCGGCGGGCCGCGCCACTGCATCGGCAAGCAGTTCTCGATGCTCGAAGCGCAACTGATACTCGGCACCGTCGCTCAGCGGTACGAACTGGAGTACGTCCGCGAGAAACCGTTCGACCTGCGCGGGTCGCTGACGATGCACCCCGACGAACCGATGGGGATGCGACTGCGGGCGCGCGATTAACCCCGAAGCGGCAACCGCGCCGCCGCCTCTCGGTAGCGGGCGTCCCAGACGGCGAGTTCGTTCACCGTCCAGCGCACGTCGTCTATCTCTCTGTCGGCCAACGCCTCGGCGTCGGCTACCCGCCCGCCGCGGGCCAGCGTCACGTGCGGCGTGTACTCGTCGGCCTCCATCCCCTCGACGACGCCGAACTCCCGGCAGAGGTCGTAATGTAAGTCGGAGAGTCCAGAGCTCTCGATTCGGAGGTAGACGACCGGCCCCTCCCCGCGGGTGGGCCGTTCGAAGAAGTCGATGCCGTCCGTCCGCACCTCGAACGGCGGCCGCCCCGAAAGCACCGAACGCAGTCGCTCTCTGACGTGCGGGAGCGAATCCTCGCCCTCCAGTCGCTTGACGACGAGCGTGTGCCGCTCTCGGACCTTCTCGAACGGCGAGAGAAGCGGAAACAGGTCCTCGGCGAGTCGTTCGACGCTCCCCGGGGCGAGGATGTTCAGGCTGAACACGTCTTCGAGTGACCCCGGCGTGTGAAGAACGCGTCGGGACGCGTCAATCGAACAGGTAGCCCCCGGCGGCGACGTGGTGTTCGAAGCTGACGGCGACGGCCGAGGGGTCGGCCTTCGGGGGGAGCGCGGTCGTACAGACGGCGACGACGGAGACGGCGTCGGCCGACCGGCCCTGCCAACTGACGGTGTAGCCGTCTTCCTTTAATCCGGTCACCGGCGGCGAATCCCACGTCTTCGGGGCCTTCGGTCGGACCGTTCCGGTGTCGAGGGGCGCGTCCGCGGAGACGACGACGGACTGACCGCCGGACAGCACCGTGTACCTGCCAGCCTGAGACGGCTTCACGTCGCCGTCGGGGGTGTTGTGGACGAGATTCAGCGACCCGGCGAACCCGAGGTTGACGCCGAGTGCGCGGACGCGAACGCTCGTCTTCGGTTCGTACCCGCCCGGAAGTTCCGGCAGTCGGGCCGTCTCCGTCAGGGGGCGCGCGCCCGCCCACAGAAGCCACGCGTCTATCCTGTCGCCGTCGGGCCTCTCGCCGAGGTGGTAGCGCGCGACGGCGAAGTCGGCGCGAACGAGTCCGTCGCCGTCGTCGGTCCACGACTCGCGTCCGGTCGTGAACTCCTCCGTCCACGCGGTCACGAACGACGAGTCGTCCGGCGGACTCCGGGCCCCGAAGATGCCGTGGTCTCCGTACCGCGCCCGCATCTCGTCGCGGTAGTCGCGGAACGCCGCGGCGTCGAGGCCCGACCCGTCGAACTGGTTCGACCCGCCGCCCTCGGAGGAGATGGCGCGGGGGGCGGCGCACCCGGCGGCGGAGGCGAGTCCGAGTGCGGCGACGGTGCCGCCGAGTCGGCGGAGGAAGTGCCGTCTGTTCGGAGAGGAGGGCTCTCGTGTCATCTGGAGACTGTTCAACTATAGCGGATATAACGTCATCGACGGAGAACGAACGGCGAGTCGAACGTCGATATTTGTGCCGCCCACGGGACACGCTTAATGTTGCTCGACGGTAACGTTTCACTATGGCAAGCGTCTTCCGCACGCTGGGACGGCTATCGGCCCGCGGGCCGCCGGACTGGTTGGTCACCGCACTGACCGCCGTCGTCGCCGTCGCAGTCGCCCTCCTCGTCCTCCCTCCCGACCCGGTGGTAGTGGTCGGCGCAGTGATTCTGGCGCTCGCCGTCACCACCCTCTACAGCGCCGTCGAGTTCGTCCAAGCGTACGAGCGTCGGGCGCTGACCGTCCTCGGTCGGTACCGGAAGCTGCTCGAACCGGGGTTGAACGTCGTCCCGCCGTTCGTCTCGAAGACGTACCGCTTCGACATGCGGACGCAGACGCTCGACGTGCCGCCGCAGGAGGCCATCACGGAGGACAACTCGCCGGTCACCGCCGACGCCGTCGTCTACATCAGGGTGATGGACGCAAAGCGGGCGTTCCTCGAAGTCGACGACTACGAGCGGGCCGTGTCGAACCTCGCACAGACGACGCTCCGGGCCGTCATCGGCGACATGGAACTCGACGAGACGCTGTCGCGCCGCGAGGAGATAAACCGCCGAATCCGCGAGGAACTCGACGAACCCACCGACGAGTGGGGCGTCCGCGTCGAGAGCGTCGAGGTCCGCGAGGTGAAGCCGTCGATGGAAGTCCAAAGCGCGATGGAACAGCAGGCGGGCGCCGAACGCCGCCGCCGCGCGATGATTCTCGAAGCGCAGGGTGAGCGTCGCTCTGCCGTCGAACGCGCAGAGGGTGAGAAGCAGTCGAACATCATCCGCGCGCAGGGCGAAAAGCAGAGCCAGATTCTCGAAGCGCAGGGCGACGCCATCTCGACGGTCCTGCGCGCGCGGTCCGCCGAGTCGATGGGCGAACGCGCCATCGTCGAACGGGGGATGGAGAGTCTCGCTCGCATCGGCGAGTCGCCCTCGACGACGTACGTCCTCCCGCAGGAACTCACCTCGCTTCTCGGGCGCTACGGCCGGCAACTCACCGACAGCGACCTACAGGAGTCGGCGGCGTTGGAGAGCAACGACTTCGACGCCGAGACGCAGGAACTCCTCGGACTGAACGACGTCGAGGAGATTCTGGCCGGGACGAACGGCGACATCGGAAACGGCGAGAACATCGCCGGGCGGTCCGACGCCACGGAGAGCGAGTACGAGGAGCGCTGACTCACCCGCGCGCGTTCGTCCGCGACACCGACGAGACAGCCGCGAGGTCCAACACCTCTTCTGCGAACCGTTCGACGCGGGTCCAGTCGGTGTACTCGTAGTCCCGTCGCGGGTCAGTATCGCCGCCCATCTTCGCGACGATTCTCCGCATGACGAACCGCTTGAGGAAGCCGTACTCGCCGTACTTCAACGCGCCGCCGACCGTCGCCGTCCGGTCGGGCGACCACCGCGCGTTCGCGGTGAACCGTTCGACGTACTCTTCGGCCTTCTCCCGAATCTCCGGGTCGTCGCTGGCCGCCGAGAGACTGACAGAGAAAAAGCCCGAGGGAACCGAACGGAGCGCGTTTCGGTGGTTCTCGGCGAACTCCGAGACGGACCGCTGGTGGGACCCGCCGTGTATCGACCCGCCGACGAAGACGGCGTCGAACGACGCGGGGTCGACGTCCGCGTGCGGGGCGTCGAGGTTCACGAGCGTCGTCTCCGCGCCGCGCCGGTCGGCGACGACGGCGATTCGCTCTGCGACCGCCCGCGTCTGTCCCTCGGTCGTGGCGTAGGCGACGAGTACCGTTCCGGAGTCGGACGGGGGAGCGGAGGCGTCCATACCGGGCGCAACGCGGCGAACCCTCAAGGCTCTACGGCGACGTTCGGGTTCGGGAGAGAGTCAGTCCGCGAGACGGGAACGGCCGCGGTCACTCCGAGAGCGTCCGCCCGACGAGCGAACGTTCGTTCTCGTAGGTGAGACAGTCCGTCGCCGACGACGGCGAGAGCCACGTCCGGTCGTCTATCTCTTCGTCGGGGACGAATCGGTACGCCTCGACCAACGACATCCGCCAGACGAAGACGCCTTTCGGTCCCTGCCGACCGGCGTCGTACTGGTAGCGCCCGGCGAAGGGGCCGCACTCGACGGCGCACCGCGTCTCCTCGCGAACCTCGCGGACGGCCGTCTCGACCAGCGACTCGCCCGGTTCGAGTTTCCCCTTCGGGAGCACCCAGTCGTCGTACCGCGGTCGGTGGACGAGACAGAGGCGGCCGTCGCCCCGGCGGAGCAACCCGCCCGCGGCGAACGTCACCACGGTCAGAACTCGTCCGGCGGCGCGAGTCCGTCGTCGGGGTCGCTCTCGGGGGCGACGCCCTCCTCCTCGTCCAAGTCGAACTCCTCGCGCAGTTTCCGGATTCTGTCGCGGATGTCGGCGGCGAGTTCGAATTCGAGGTTGTCGGCGGCCTCCTGCATCCGGTCTCGGAGGTAGGCGACCTGCTGTTTGGCCTCCTCCTCGTTTCCGGGGGCGTCGCCCGTCGCCTTCGAGGTGTCCGTCTTGCTCCCGGGGAGGTTCGTCTCGCCGACGGCCTTCTCGATGGTCGTCGGTTCGTAGCCGTGTTCCTCGTTGAACTCCTGTTGGATTTCGCGGCGGCGTTGGGTCTCCTCGATGGCCGACTCCATCGCGTCGGTCCGCTTGTCGGCGTACAGAACCACCTCGCCTTCGACGTTGCGGGCGGCGCGACCCATCGTCTGAATCAGCGTCGTCTCCGACCTGAGGAAGCCCTCTTGGTCGGCGTCGAGGATGGCGACCAAGGAGACTTCGGGGATGTCGAGACCCTCCCGGAGGAGGTTGATGCCGACCAGCACGTCGATTTCCCCGAGGCGTAAGTCGCGGATGAGTTCGTGGCGTTCGAGCGTGTCCGTCTCGTCGTGCATGTAGGCGACGGAGACGCCCGACTCTTCGAGGTACTCGGTGAGGTCCTCGGCCATCCGCTTGGTCAGGGTGGTGACGAGGGTTCGCTCGCCGCGTTCGATTCGCTCGTCGATGCGGTCCATCAGGTCGTCCACCTGTCCGGTGGCGTCCTCGACTTCCACCTTCGGGTCCACGAGGTGCGTCGGGCGGACGATCTGCTCGGCAATCTGCTCGGACTGTTCGCGTTCGTAGTCGCCCGGCGTCGCACTCACGAACAGTTTCTTGTCCGTCTTCTCTTGGAACTCCTCGAACGTCAGCGGGCGGTTGTCGTACGCCGTCGGGAGGCGGAAGCCGTTCTCCACGAGGGAGTCCTTCCGCGATTTGTCGCCCGCGAACTGACCTTTGATCTGCGGGAGCGTCTGGTGGGACTCGTCGACGACGGTGAGGAAGTCGTCGGGGAAGTAATCGAGCAGGGTGTACGGCGGGTCGCCCGAGTCGCGGTCGGACATGTGGACGGAGTAGTTCTCGATGCCCGAACAGTAGCCCGTCTCCCTGAGCATCTCGATGTCGAAGGTGGTCCGCTCTTCGATTCGCTGGGCGGCGACGAGGTCACCCTGTCGTTCGAAGTAGCGGACGCGTTGCTCCTTCAGTTCCTCTATCTCCGAGATGGCCTGCTCTAACTTGTCCTCGGGGATGGAGTAGTGCTCCGCCGGGTGGACGAGGACGGCGGGTTCCTCGGAGACGACCTCCCCCTGCAGGGGGTCGAGCTTCATCATGCGGTCTATCTCGTCGCCCCAGAACTCGATGCGGACGGCGTAGCGACCGTACATCGGGAACACCTCGACGGTGTCGCCGCGGACGCGGAAGGTACCCTGCTGGAAGTCCACGTCGTTTCGCTCGTAGTTGAGGTCGACGAGTCGGCCGAGCAGTTCGTCCCGGTCGATTCGGTCGCCGACTTCCAGACGGAGGGACATGTCGGTGTAGTTCTTCGGGTCGCCGAGGCCGTAGATGGCCGAGACGGAGGCGACGACGATGACGTCGTCGCGGGTGAGGAGCGAACGCGTCGCGGAGTGTCGCAGGCGGTCTATCTCCTCGTTTATCGACATGTCCTTGTCGATGTAGGTGTCCGTCTGTTCGACGTACGCCTCCGGTTGGTAGTAGTCGTAGTAGGAGACGAAGTACTCCACCGCGTTGTCGGGGAAGAGGTTCCGGAACTCCTCGTACAGTTGGGCGGCGAGCGTCTTGTTGTGGGCGATGACGAGCGTCGGCTTCTGAATCTCCTCTATCAGCCACGAGACGGTGTTGGTCTTGCCGGACCCGGTGACGCCGAGGAGCGTCTGGGTGTCCATCCCCTGTTCGTAGCCGCGAGCTAGCTTCTCTATGGCCTCCGGTTGGTCACCGGCGGGGTCGAACGGGGCGTCCACGCGGAAGTCGCGGTCCGCCGCCGGGCGGTCGGGAGAGAGCGGTCCCTTCTCCGAACCGGACGTGTCGCTCATTGCTCGCCGGTACGTGTCCGACGTACTTGAGGGAGACGGTCATCGCCGTTTCGGCGGCGAGAGACGCGCGCGAGACCCCCCCGACCCCGCGAGAGTGGTCCGTCACGGGCGGCCGCAAAGGCGGCCGTCGGAGGAACTATTTTGCGAGGGGAATGGGAACGGCGACACATGGCGCACGAAGAACTCCAGAACGCGAGCGACGAACTCCGCGCGGCCGCCGAAGCGGCGTCCGGCGACCTGCAGTCGCGCATCTACGACCAGTCGAACCAGTTGGCCGACCTCGCCGCCGCCGAACGCGGCCCGGACCACGGCCGACTCGCCCGACACATGAACGCACTCACCGAAATCAAAGAGGAGACGGACGGCGAAGTGAAAGAACGAGTCGAGTCGGCGTACGACCACGTGAAGGAGTACCGCTCCGGCGTCTCGGGCGTCTGACGGTCGTCAGACCCTCTCCCGCCCGAAACCCCTCCGTTTCAAGTGGAGATTGAGAACAGTTCGCATCGGGTGGGAGTGCAGAAGCGGAAGGGTTGCGGAGGCGGTATCGGACACCGAGTCGTACCGGGAGCGAACGAAGTGAGCGACCGGCCTTTTTGGTCCAGATTTTTGGGGGGTTCGAGCGCGTCGCCGAACTGCGTTCGGCTGCCCACCGGACGAAGTCCGGTGACGCCGGAGGCGCGCGAGGACCCCCTGTAAAAAGGGGAGGGCCTAGCAGACGTTCTTCGGCTTGACGCCCATCGACTCGAGCGTCTCGACGTACTCGTCGTAGGCGCCCTCCACGACGGCGTCGGCGGCGTCGCGGGCGACGTCCCAGTCGTCGTCGCCCTCGCACGTCTCGTCTAACGCCGCCGCGACTCGGTCGCGGGCGTCCTCGACGTCGCCGCGCAGGTCGCGAAACTCCGAGGCGGTGCGGGGGTCGGCGTCGCCGACGAAGAAGCCGACCATCTGCTCGACGTGTTTCTGCGCGACGAGGTAGCGCCCGAGGAGGCCGCCGAGGCGGGGGACGGTGTCCTCGAACTCGGCGAGTCGGGCGTCCGTCTCGGGCGTCTCGCCGCGTTCGTGGTCGTCCGGCGCGACCGAGTCGGCGTGGTCGCGGGCCGTCGCCGCGAGTTCCTCGTAGAGCGATGCGGCGGCGTCGTCGTCCTCGTCGGCCGCCCACTCGTCGAGGACCGACGCGAGGGAGCGCGCGTCGTCCGCGGCGGCGGCGCGGACGGGACCGGCGTCCATCTCGCCGCCGGTGAGGGCGTACAGCGCCTTCGAGGAGCCGAGTCGGGAGAAGGGCGTCTCGTGGTCGTCGCGGAGTTCGTCGGCGAGGTCCTGACCGTTCATACCCCGTCGTACGGCGTATCGGACTTTGTAACCATCGACATGGGGAACGCGATGGAAGTACGCGTCGCAGGGAGACGGTTCGGGCGTCGGATCCGAGCGAGACCCCCGAGCGCGTTTGAGACGCGCTATCACGGGCGACGTTGCCCTTATCTACGTCTGGCTCCGAATGAAGTCAGATGCCGCCGTCCTTCCGTACCCCCCTACACGCGGACGTCGAACCACTACGGTCGCTTTCGTTCCGGAGCGACGACGCCCTCCTCTCGACTCCCACTTCCCGACTCCCATGAGCATGACACCCCTCTCCGGTAGTTCGCGGGAACGACTGGACCTCGGTAGCGGTATCGAAGCGCTTCAATCGAGTCCCGAGTTCCGCGGGCCCGTCGAACCGTTCGACGGCCACTACTGCAACGACCACCTCGCGTTGATCTACGAGAGCAAAACCGAGCAGTACGCGGCCGTCGTCCCGTACCTGCGGCAGGGAATCGAGCGCGGCGAACGGTGTATGTGCGTCATCGACGACAGCACCGAGGCGGAGTTGCTCGCGGCCCTGCGCGGCGCGGGAATCGACGCGGACGCGGCCGTCGAGTCCGGGCAGTTGACGTTCCACACCGTCGAGGAGACGTACCTCAGAGACGGGACGTTCGAGCCCGACGGGATGATAGACATCTACGGGGAGATTATCGAGGAGACCAAAGCGGAGTATCCGGCGCTCCGAATATCCGCCGAGATATCGTGGCTCGCGGAGGGCGGGACGCCGTTGGAGAAGTTCATGGAGTACGAATCGAGGATAAACGAACTCTTCGACGAGGAGGACTGCATCGCGCTCTGTCAGTACGACCGGCGCTCGTTCCCCTCGGAGACCATCCGCGACGTCATCCGGACGCACCCCCACCTCATCTACGACGGGACGGTCTGTCACAACTTCTATCACGTGCCGCCGGAGGACTTCTTCGACCCCGACGACGCGGAGCAAGAAGTCGACCGGATGATGGGGACGCTACTGGACCGCACCGAGGCCAAAGTCGCCCTCGAAAGCCGCGAGCGGTTCCTACGGGAGATATACGACGCCACGGCGGACCCGTCGCTGTCGTTCGGCGCGAAAGTCGAGCGGTTGCTCGAACTGGGCCGAGCGTGGTTCGACCTCGACGTGGGCTACTTCGCGCTCACCGACGAGGACGAAGACGAGTTCGAGGTGATCGAAGCCGTCGGCTCACACGAGAAGATTCGACCGGGAGCGTCCGGCGACCTCTCCGTGTCGTACTGTCAGAACGTGCTGGAACTCGACGAACCGGTGAGCGTCCTCAACGCCGAGGAAGAGGGATGGACGGGCGACCCCGCCTACGACACGTACGGCCTCGAATCCTACTTCGGAACGTCGCTCGTCGTCGGCGGCAAGCAGTACGGGACGCTCTGTTTCGGCTCCGAGTCGTCGCGCGGGCGGCCGTTCACGCGGTCGGAGTACACCTTCTTGGAGCTGATGAGCCAGTGGGTCAGCTACGAACTCGAACGGAAGGAGCGCGAACGCTACCAGCGGAAACTGTACGAGATAACGTCGAACCCCGACCAGACGTTCGAGGAGAAGATAGAGCGCCTGCTGGAACTCGGCTGCGAGCGGTTCGGACTCGAATACGGAATACTCGGCCGCTACGACGGCGACGATGCCGAGGTGGAGGCGACGGTCGGTCCCGCAGACGGAGGGGTGAGTCCGGGCGAGTTCCCCGTCCGACCGAAGGCGGGACAGTACTGCCGGAAAGCCATGGACGCGGACGAACCGGTGGGCGCGCCCGACGTGCGGGAACTCGGCTGGGACGACGACCCGGTGTACCGGGAGTTAGGGTTCGAGTCGTACTTCGGCGTCAAAATCGCCACCGGGTCGGAACCGTACGGGACGCTCGCGTTCTGCGACACGTCGACCCGCGAGGACCCCTTCACCGACGCCGAGCACACGTTCTTGGAGTTGATGGGACAGTGGGTCAACTACGAGTTGGAGCAACGACGGCGGGAGGAGCAACTGGCCGCCCTCAACGAGATGAGCCGCGACCTGATGAACGTCGAGACGGTGTCGGAGATCGCGGAGACGACCGTCGAACACGCCCACGAGTCGCTTCGCCTTCCGCTGTCTGCGGTGGCGCTGTACGACGCGGAGAACGGACGACTCGCGCCCGAGGCGCAGACGACGCGCGCGGAGGACGAACTGCCGACCGCGACGCTGTGTAACTCCACCTCCGGCCCGGTGTGGGAGGCGTTCGTCGCCGGCGAGATGCGCGCGATAGACGTCGGCGGCGACGACGGACTGCCGGCGAACGACCTGACGCAGATTCTGGTCGTTCCGCTCGACCGGCAGGGCGTGTTCCTCACCGGGACCGCCTCCCCCGAGAAGTTCGACTCGCTCGAACGCGACTTCGTGGAGACGACGGCCGCGACGGTCGAATCCGCCTGCACCCGCGCCGACCGCGAGCAGTTGTTGCACGAACGCGAGGAGACGCTCGAAGACCAAAACGAGACGCTCGAGCGCCTCAACCGCATCAACACGACGATCAGGAACATCGACCAAGCGCTCGTGCAGGCCTCGACCCGCGAGGAGATAGAGGAAGTCGCCTGCGAGCAGTTGGCGGACGTCGGCCCGTACGAACTCGCGTGGGTCGGCGAGCAGAACACGGTGAGCGACGTCATCGAACCGCGCACGTGGGCCGGCGACGAGAACGGGTACCTCCACGACGAACGGATGACGGTCGACGACACCCCCGAAGGGCGCGGACCGGCGGGACGGGCCGTCGAGACGCGCGAACCGCAGGTCGTCAACGACATCCTGAGCGACCGATCGTTCGCGCCGTGGCGGCAGTCGGCGCTCAACCGGGGCTACCACGCCTGCATCGCGTTACCGCTGACTTACAAAGACACGCTCTACGGCATCCTCGCCGTGTACGCGGGGCAACCGGGCGTGTTCGACTCCTTAGAGCGGGCGGTGCTGACCGAACTGAGCGACACCATCGCCTACGCCATCAACGCCGTCGAGAGCAAGAAAGCGCTCGTGACCGACGAGGTGACCGAACTTGAGTTCACGGTCGAAGATATCGGCTGCGGGATCACGGAGTTCGTCGAGCAGGCCGACTGTACCATGTCGCTGGAGAACCTCGTCTCGCAGGGCGACGGCGGCCTCCGCGCGTTCTTCTCGATGCACGGAACGACGACCGAGGAGATCCGCGAGTTCGCGCCGAAGTTCCCCACCGCCGACCTCACGGTCGTCTCGGAGTTCTCCGAGGGCGACGACCGGGTGTGTCTGGTGGACGTGACGCTCACGGAGGACTCCCTCGCCGGAACCGTCCTCCAACACGGGGGGAGGCTCCGCCGCCTCGACGCCGACGACGGTAACGCGAGGGTGACGGTTGCGCTCGCGTCCGACGCCGCGGTGAGGGAGTTCGTGGAGATGTTCCGGACGAGATACCCGAACGCGACGCTGCACGCCCAACACACCCGCCAACAGGTCCAGCGCACGTCGGCGGAGTTCCAATCCGAAGTGGTCGAAGAGCTCACCCCCCGACAGCTGGAAGTGCTCCAGACGGCCTACTTCAGCGGCTACTTCGAGAAGCCGCGCACCCGCACCGGCACCGAAATCGCCTCGTCGCTCGACATCTCGCAACCGACGCTGAACACGCACCTCCGGGCGGCCCAGCGCAAACTGTACCACCAACTCTTCGAGGAAGGACTGATCCAGGCCTGACCCGCGCCGGCGGGTCGCACCCGAACGCCTTATCCGGCCGCACTGCGCAGTGAGATCATCCCGAGAACGCCCGGCAGACGGTTTTTTCGCCGCTCTCTCGGAGTCAGACGCCACTAGTCTAGATAGATAGCCCCCGGAGTTTCGGACGGCTCTCTATCTAGCTGTAAGCGCTATTCCGGAAGGGGCCCTGGAGTAGAGTGAATGAGTCAGTGCACGCGCGATGGTAATACGTACTCTCTCGGTCAGGACGAACCTCTCAGTCTCACTGTCGTGAAGACGGTCGCGGACGCCGAAGGCGTCGAACCGACGGCCCTCCGCCCCCTCTACTCCGCCGTCGACCCCGACGCGTTGGATTCGCTCTTCGAGTCGGAGGGCGGACCGGCCTTCGGAGGGGAGGTTCAGTTCCAGTACCACGGGTACGAGGTCTGCGTCCACGGCGACGGGCGAGTGACGCTCACCCCCGCGTAAGCGAGTCTTCGATCTGCGGTCTACGGTCTGCGGTCGTCCGGGCAAAGTCGAGCGGAGTCGCTGCGGTGGAAACGACGCGATACCGGGTGTCGGCGCTCCGGGCGCGGTGGAACCGCCGACGCAAAAACGGAGAAGTCGAATCGGGGTTCGAGTCGATTACTCGTCGCCGGAGCCGGTTTCGATGGGCGCGCCGACGAGGTTGCCCCACTCGGTCCACGACCCGTCGTAGTTGACGGTGTTCTCGTAGCCGAGCAGTTCGTGGAGCGCGAACCACGCGATGGACGAACGCTCGCCGATGCGGCAGTACGCGACGGTCGTCTCGTCGCCGTCGATGCCCTCGTCGGCGTACAGTTCGCGGAGTTCCTCCGGCGACTTGAACGTGCCGTCGTCGTTGACCGTCGCCGCCCACGAGATGTTGCTCGCGCCGGGGACGTGGCCGCCGCGCTGGGCCGTCTCCTGCAGTCCCGGGGGCGCGAGAATCTCGCCGGAGAACTCCTCGGGCGAGCGAACGTCCACGAGGGGCAGGCCCTTGTTCACCGCGTTCTCGACGTCGTCGCGGTAGGCGCGGATGCCCTCGAAGGGACCTTTCGCCGTGTAGTCGACGGAGTCGAACTCCGGTTCCTCGTCCGTGAGGGGGTAGTCGTTCTCGACCCAGTAGTCGCGGCCGCCGTCGAGGAGTTTCACGTCGTCGTGGCCGTAGTACTTGAACTGCCAGTACGTGTAGGCGGCGAACCAGTTCGAGTTGTCGCCGTAGAGGACCACCGTCGAGTCGTCGGAGATGCCGTGGGAACCCAGCAGTTCCTCGAAGTCGTCCTTCGAGAGGATGTCGCGCGTCTGCTGGTCCTGCAGTTGCGTCTCCCAGTTGAAGCCGATCGCGCCGGGGGCGTGACCCTCGTCGTACGCCTCCGTGTCGACGTCGACTTCTACGAGGCGATACTCGGGGTCGTCGCTTTGGAACTCGTCGAGGTGCTCCTCGACCCAGTCCGCCGAGACGAGAACGTCCTTCGCGTAGCCGTCGTCTGTCATACGTACACGCCTTCGTACTCGAATGGCTTAATCCCCACAGCCACGGCGTGTACTGCCCACCATCGTGTCAACAGGAATTTCTTGCCGGATTATCGGTCGCTCGCGGCACGGAGTAACCGCGGGACAGTCACAGGGACGAACAGGTCCCGAACTACCGGCAATATCATCGACTTTCTCTGACAGTTGGCCACGTCGTCCCGAACGGGCGAGTCTAAGGAGGCCCCGCGACAACGGGACGGTATGAGCGAGAACGTCGTCGTGTCCGCCGAGTGGCTCGACGAGCGACTGGAGGAGGTTCGGGTGATAGACGTGCGCGACGCGTGGGAGTTCGACGGCATCGGGCACGTTCCCGGCGCGGTGAACGTGCCGTTCGACTCCTTTCGGAGCCCCGAGGGCGACGAGGGGATGCTCCCCGGCGTCGAGACGTGGGAGGAACTGTTGAGCGAGGCGGGCGTGGCGGCGGACGACGACGTCGTCGCCTACGACGACACCCACGGCGTCTTCGCCGCGCGGTTTCTCGTCACCGCGGAACTGTACGGCCACCCGCCCGAGCGTCTGCACCTCCTGGACGGCGACTACAGTTCGTGGAACCGCGAACGCGAGACGACGAGCGACGAAACCGAGGTGGCGGCGACGGAGTACGTCGTCCGGAAGCCGGAATCGACCCCGCTCGTCGGCTACGAGTACGTGTTGGACGCCCTCGACGACGAGGACACCGTCGTCGTGGACACCCGCGAGGAGTGGGAGTACGACGAGGCGCACCTCCCCGGCGCGGTGAACCTCGATTGGCGCGAACTCGTGGACGACGAGACGCGGGGGCTGAAACCCCGCGACGAACTCGAAGCCACCCTCGAATCGAGCGGTATCGAGCGCGGGCGGCCGGTGGTGCTGTACTGCAACACCGCCCGGCGAATCAGCCACACCTACACCGTTCTCCGGCATCTCGGCTACGAGAACGTCGCGTTCTACGAGGGGAGCCTCACCGAGTGGGAGGAGCGCGACGGCCCCCTCGTCAGCGCCGACGACTGAGCCGAGTCACTCGGCGTCGGTTCCGGGCGTCTCCTCGCCCGAGTCGCCCGCAGAGCGCGGTTCGTCCTCCGCGAGGGGTTCGTCCTCCGCGAGGGGTTCGGTCCCCGCGACGGACTCGCTCTCCGTCGTCTCCGGTGTCTCCGTCGTTCCCGCCGTCTCCTCTGTTTCCGCCGTCTCTTCGGCCGCCCCGCCGTTCAGTTCCTCCGAGAGGAGCGTCGCCGACTCGACGACGAGTCCGACGACGAGTGGGCCGGCGACGATGCCGATGGGGCCGAGGGTGAGCAGGCCGCCGAAGAAGCCGACGAAGTAGAGGCTGCCGGGGATGTCGGCCGTCCGGCGCGCCAGGCGCGGGCGGATGAGCACGTCGGGGAGCCAGCCGATGACGAACCCGCCGCCGAGGACGACGAGGAGGGCTTGGACCGTCTGGCCGACGGCGAGGTGGTACGCCCCGAGACCCGCGAGCAGGAAACTCGGGCCGACGATGGGGACGAACTGGAGGACGGCGGCGACGGTGGCGAGCGTCACGGCGTACTCGTAACCGAGGAGGTAGAACACCGGAAGCGCGAGGACGAACGTCCCGGCGGCGGTGGCCGCCTGCAGGACGTATATCGCGAGGAGCGTCTCGCGGGCGCGGCCGTTGAGCGCCTCGGCCACGCCGCGGTACGACGGCGGGACGACGGCCAACGCCGCGCTCCGGGCCTCCTCCTCGTAGAACAGAAGCGAGAACACGAGGAGCGTAAACAGCGTCGCCTTCAGCAGAAGCACCGGCGCGGCGGCGGCGGACTGCCGTGCGACCGCCTGTAGCCACACCGAGACGAGCGTTATCAGTTGGTCGATCGTCGCCTCGTAGACGAAGCCGAACAGTTCGACGTGGATGACCTCGGGGACGAGTTCGAACAGTTCCAAGAGGGTATCGAGTCGGAGGACGACGGCGACGGCCAACGGGGAGAGGACGGCGACCGTCGCGAGGAAGGCGAACGCCGTCGCCGCCGCACTCGCCCACCGCCGGGAGAGGCCCCGAGCGACGAGTCGGCGGCGAACCGGCGAGAGGAGGTACGCGACGGTGATGGCGAAGAAGACGGTCCCGACGACCTGCCAGAGGAGGACGCCCGCCGCGACCGAGAGAAGCACGAACAGACCGCCCAAAACGTAGCGGCGGTTTAGAGACATGGCACCAGATTAGCGTAGGGGAAGAAAACGGTTCCCCTGACTGTCTCGTTCGGCCGCCCGGCCGCGCCGCCGTGCGATTGCCGACGCGGGCGCGCGACCGGAGGTCACGGGTGTTAAATACAACCCAGTATAATCACTCGGTAATGAAACGACGAACCTTCCTCCGGGCGGCGGGCGTCGGCGGCGTCGCGGGACTCGCGGGATGCTCCGGCGGCGGCGGCGGGGACGCAACGGAGACGACGGGCGAGGGTACCCAAACGACCGAAGCGGCCGGAACGACGACGGGCGCGGCGGGCGATGAGTCGTCGGAACTCGTCGTCGCGACGTACGGCGCGTTCGTGGATTCGCCGAGTTCGAGTCCGGGCGCGTGGTTGAAAGAGACGTTCGAGTCCGAGAACGACGCGACGATACGCTACGAGACGCCGGACTCGGGCGTCAACCACTACATCGAGCGAGCGATGCGCGGCGAGGACGTCGCGGCGGACCTGTACGTCGGCCTCGACGTGAACATGCTCATCCGCATCGACGAGAAACTCGATAAACCGCTCTTTACCGCCGCCGACGGCCTCTCCCGTCGCGGCGACGTGAAGGAGTCCTTGGAGTTCGACCCGCAGGGACGCGCCGTCCCGTACGACACCGGGTACATCTCGCTGGTGTACGACGAGACGCAGGAAGACGGCGGGTTCGCCGCGCCGAAGACGTTCGACGGCCTCCTGCGCGAGGAATTCTCCGGCGACTTGTTGACGCAGAATCCGACGTCGAGTGCGACGGGGCAGGCGTTCCTCCTCCACACGGTGAAGGCGAAGGGCGAGGACGGCTACCTCGACTACTGGAAGCAGTTGAAGCAGAACGACGTGCGCGTCCTCGGCGACTGGGAGTCGTCGTACGCCGCCTACTCGAACGGCGAAGCGCCGATGGTCGTCTCCTACTCGACGGACCAAGTGTACGCGAACGAGTCCGGCGAGGACCTCTCGAAGCACCAAGTTCGGTTCCTGAACGACCAAGGCTACGCCAACCCCGAGGGGATGGCGCTGTTCGACGGGACGGACCGCTCGGAACTGGCGCGAACGTTCATGGACTTCGTGCTCCGACCCGAAGTCCAGTCGGAAATCGCCGTGCGGAACGTCCAGTTCCCCGCGACGACCACCGCGGAACTGCCCGAGGAGTTCGCCAAGTACGCGAAGGAACCGCCCGAGGCGGTCACCTTTTCGTACGACCGACTGAAAGGAAATCTCAGTGAGTGGACGGACGCGTGGGCCCAGCAGTTCGCCAGCAAGTGACGTGGGCGGCGGCGGCCCGTTCGGCGCGGCGGTTCGGTGGGCCGAGCGACGCGCACTCGCTCTCGTAGCCGCCGCCACGGCGTTCGTCCTCCTCGTCGTCTTCTACTACCCGGTGGCGACGGTGTTCGCCGACGCCGTCCTCGTCGAGGGGCGACTGTCGGCGGAGCCCCTTTTAGAGATTCTCACCTCCGAGTTCTACCTCCGGGACATCATCTGGTTCACCGCGTATCAGGCGTTTCTCTCCACCGTCGCCTCCGTCGCACTCGGCCTGCCGGGGGCGTGGATTCTCTCGCGCTTCGAGTTTCCCGGCCGCGAGACGCTCCGCTCTCTGACCATCCTCCCGTTCGTCATGCCCTCGATAATGGTCGCCATCGGCTTCGTGGCGACGTTCGGTGGGAACGGGACGCTCAACGGGGTCCTCGGGCTGCTCGGACTGCCGGAGGTGAACCTGCTGTACACGCTCCCCGCGATAATCGTCGCGCACGCGTTCTACAACGCCCCCCTCGTCGCCCGCGTCGTCACGTCGGCGTGGGAGAGCGTGGACGCCTCCGCCGTGGAGACGGCGCGCAGTCTGGGCGCGTCGCCCGCGCGGGCGTTCCGCGACGTGGTGCTCCCGCAGTTGCTCCCGGCCGTCGCGGTGGGGGCGACGCTGACGTTCATCTTCACGTTCGCCTCCTTCCCCATCGTCCTCGCCCTCGGCGGGTTCCAACTCGCGACGGTGGAGGTGTTCATCTACTCGCAGGTGCAGAATCTGGAGTACGGCCGGGCGGCGTCGCTCGCGGCGATAGAGACGGCGATTTCGCTCGGTCTGACGTACGCCTACCTCCGGTACGAGGGGCGACAGCGCGGGGCGGGACAGGGCGCGCGTCCGCTTCCGCGCCGCCGCCTCTCGCCGCCGGACCTGTCGCTCCGAGAACTCCTCCCCCGCGTCGGCGCCGCGGCGTACGCCGCCGTCGTCGTCGCGGTGTTTCTCGTCCCCATCGCGTCGATGGCGTACGCGAGCGTCACCGGCCCGCAGGGCGGACTGACGCTCGACAACTACCTGTTCCTGCTCGAACGCCAGCGCACGGGGGCGTCGTTTCAGGTGCGTCCGCTCCCGGCCGTCCGCAACTCGCTGATATTCGGCGTCGCCACCCTCGCCGCCGCCCTGCCGATGGGCGTCGTGATGGCCGTGTTGACGACGCGGCGGTTCCGCGGCCGGAAAGTCGTGGACGCCCTCGCGATGGCACCGCTCGCGGTGTCGGGCATCGTCGTCGGACTCGGCTTGCTCCGGGGACTCGTCTTCGGCGTCGAGGCGTTCGGACGGGAGGTGCAGGTGACGGGCGCGGCGGCCATCGTCGCCGCCCACGCCGTCGGCGCGTACCCGTTCGTGACGCGCACCGTCGCGCCCCTCTTGGGGAACCTCGACCCGCGACTCGTCGAGTCCGCGCGCAGTCTCGGCGCGTCGCGGGCGCGCGCCCTCCTCGACGTTGAACTTCCGCTGGTCGCTTCGGGCGTCGTCGCCGGCGCGGCGTTCGCCTTCGCCATCAGCGTCGGCGAGTTCGACTCGACGGTCATCCTCGCGGAGGGGTCGGCCAGTTACACGATGCCCGTCGCCGTGGAGCGATACCTCGGGCGGCGACTCGGTCCGGCGACGGCGATGGGATGCATCCTGCTTTTCGTGACGAGCCTGAGTTTCGTCGTGATAGAGCGGTTCGGCGGCCGGTACCGCGGCGGAGGCGGGTTGTAGATGCGACGGGACGACGCGAAGCGAACCGACGACAACGGAGACGGAGACTAAGATGCGACTCGAACTCGACGACGTGCGGAGGGAGTACGGCGGGACGACTGCGCTCGCGGACGTGAGCCTCGATATCGAGGACGGCGAGTTCTTCACCCTCGTCGGCCCCTCGGGGTGCGGGAAGACGACGACGCTCCGCCTCGTGGCGGGCTTCGAAGAACCCACCGCGGGGTCGGTTCGCTTCGACGGGCGGGAGATGCGCGGCGTGCCGCCCGAGGAACGCGGCGTCGGCGTCGTCTTCCAGAACTACGCGCTCTTCCCGCACATGACCGTCGGCGAGAACGTCGCCTACGGCCTCCGCTTTGCGGACGCGCCGGGGGGCGTCTCAGACGAGGAACGCGTCGCGGAGTTGCTGGAGTTGGTCGGCCTCCCGGAGGCGGCCGACAGGGACCCGACCGAGTTGTCCGGCGGCCAACAGCAGCGAATCGCCCTCGCGCGGGCACTCGCGCCGGGCCCGAACCTCCTCCTTTTGGACGAACCGATGAGCGCACTCGACGCGCAACTGCGCGAACGACTGCGCGCGACGGTCAAGGAGATTCAGTCGGAACTCGAAATCACGACGCTGTACGTCACCCACGACCAAGAGGAGGCGTTGGCCGTCTCCGACCGAATCGCGGTGATGAGCGACGGCCGGGTCGAACAGGTCGGCGCGCCGCGGGAGGTGTACCGCCGGCCGCGGAGTCGGTTCGTCGCGGAGTTCGTCGGCGACAACAACGTGTTCGTCGGGCGCGCCGAAGAATCAACATCTCCACACGAAACAAAGGGGTTGGACGGGAGAACGGACGACGGGGCGGCCGAGTCGGAGGTTCGTATTACTATCGGGAACGAGACATATATCGTCCGGACCGACCGGGACATCGAGGCGGGCGACCGGGTGACGTTCTGCGTTCGACCGGAACAGATTCGCGTCCTCGCGGGGGGGTCCGACGACGGGGCGGACTCGGACGAGGGCGGGGCGCCGAGGGCGGAAACCGCCGACGGCGGCGAACCGACGGACTGCGGGGAGAAGACCGACGGCCGGGCGGCGACGGACCGCACGACGAACGCGGCGACGTCCCCGGAGAACCGACTACGGGGGCGGGTGGCGGACGCGGAGTTCCTCGGCGAGACGACTCGCGTCCGAGTGGACTGCGACGGACACCGGATAACGCTCCGGACGGCGGACCCCCTCGACGGAGTCGTCGAAGTCGGATTCGACGCGGCGGACGCCCGCGTCGTCGAAGTGGGCGAGTGAGAAGCGAGACGGAACCGAGGCGGTCAGAGCGCGACGCCGACGGTGAGAAGCGTCCCGTACGTCCGGTAGCGTTCGACCATCTCCTCGCGGGACTCCCAGTCGTCGGTGGGGAACTCCGCTGCGGGCGGAATCTCTATCTCCCTGTCGGGGACGTTGTCCTGTTCGGCGACGTGCAGTCCGGCGTCGCGGAACGCCTCGCGGTACTCCGCGGCGGACCACCGGGTCATCTCCACGGAGATGAACTCCTGCCACTCGTGGGAGTGGACGTTCTCCTCGTAGTAGTTGACGGCGCAGAAGAACGTGCCGCCGGGGCGGAGGACGCGCGCGACTTCTTCGAGGGTGTGGTGCGGGTCGGCGGCGTAGTAGAACGCCTCCATGCTCCAGACGTGGTCGATACTGTCGTCTGCGAAGGGGAGTTCGTCGAAGTCGCCGACGAGGAATCCGACCGCCTCGTCGTCGGTGTACGACTGCGCGTTCCGCGCCATCTCCGGCGACCCGTCGAGGCCGTACACGCGGCCGGCGTCCTTCGTCTCGCGGAGGGCGCGGCCGGCGTATCCGCTTCCGCACCCCAAGTCGAGAACCACGTCGCCCTCCTCTATGGGCATGCGCGCGAGGGCGTGCTTCGCGGTGTGCCAGTGGCGGTCCTCCATCCCCTTGTCGCGGCCGTCGGCGGCCCACGCGTCGAACTCCTCTCGAACGCTCATACCGGAAGGAGGGACCACCGCGACTAAATCTCCCGGATTCCGGCCGGCGACGTGGCGCGTCCTTTATCAGTCGTACTCCCAACGGGGGCATATGGGACGTGGACGACGGTACGCCCTCTCGGATTCGGCGCAACAGGTAGTCGGCGGGTTCCTCCTCGCCGGACCGTTCGTCGTCACCGAGGAAGTGTGGGTACTCGCCCGGCAGATGTCGGGATTGCAGGCCCTCCTGACCGTCGTCATCGTGTTCTCCGTCGGGTACGGAACGCTGTACAAGGCCGACGACGAGAGGGACCCGGACAGGGAGGACGACGTGGCCGGGGTTCCCGTCCGGTTCATCTCCCTGATACTCGTCTCCTACCTCTCGGTGTTCCTCCTCGCCGTCTCGTTCAACGCGCCGGGGACGTTCCTGAGCGATTTGGCGAACGACGGGGGCCACGTCGCACTCGGCATCGAGTTGGAGTGGGACGTCATCTCGGTGACGCTGAAGGCGATAAGCATCGGGTCGGTGTTCAGCGTCATCGGCGCGGCGACGGCCGACACGCTGTTTTGAGCGGCCGGTCGGCGAGGCGATTCGATGGAAAAACCGCACGGCAGCGTCGGAGACTGTCGATTTCTCGCACCCGCATAATTAAGTTCGCTCGCTCGCAGTCTTGCGTATGGATTACACCCTCGCCATCGAAAACACGCCGGAGACGATTCCCGGCGGGACAGGTATCCTGCTCCTCCATCCGAGCATCGGCGAGACGGACCGCATCGACACGGACTTTCTGAAGACCGATACGGACCACTTCCTCGTCGTCTCCACGCGCACGACGGCGCGGGAAGTCGAACAGAAACTCGAACACTACGACGTAGACGAGTCCCGCGCGGTCATCCTCGACACCCTGTCGGTCGAACGGGGCTACTCCCGGCGCGGGAGCGACAACGTCCACTACGTCTCCTCGCCCGACGATTTGGACGGTATCGTCACGCAGACGCGTCGCTTCCTCGAATCCCACGAGGGGAAGGTGCGCGTCAGCGTCGATTCGGTGACCGAGATGGCGTACTACGCCGACGTCGACAGGGCGTTGCGGGCGACGGAGGAACTCCTCGAACTCCTCGAAGAACACGACGCCGTCGGCCTGTTCCACCTCTCGAACGAGGTGCACGGCGAGGAGACGGTCGGACGCTTCCGCGAACTGTTCGACCACGTCATCGAACTCGCCGTGGACGGAACCGTCACCGGCGACTTCTGAACCGACGGCGACAGACCGACCACGAGAAGCCGACTCCGAGAAACCGACCGCGACCGGACCCCGCCGAAGCGCGCTACTCCTCCGACGATTCGCCCGCCGACTCCGAGTCGTCCGCTAACTCCGAGTCGTCCGCCGACTCCGTCGCCTCCGAACGCTCGTCGAGTCGTTCGAACGTCTTCCGCGCCCACCGAACGCCGTAGGACGCGCCGTACTCCACGTACGCCTGCGTGTCGAGTGCCGCGAACGGCGCGGGCAGTTCGCGGCCGTGCTTGACGGCCGAACACGCGAACTCCGTCGCGTCCGCGAACGACGTCTGCCCGCGCGCGACTTCCCGCGGCAGGTTCGTCAGTCGCCCCTCCAGTCGCGCCCCGGCGTCGGTCCACGCGTCGTGCAGTCGAGGGCGTTCGTCGGCCCACGACTCGAACGTCGGGCGCGTCTGGAGGCCCAACCACGCCTCGTAGAGGGCCGTCGCTATCTGGTACACCTCGTTCGGCGGAAGGGGAACCGCGTCGTCGAGTTCGCGGTACTGCTCCCCGAAAAACGGCAGGAAGTGCTCGGGCGCGCCCGTCCCGAGTTGGACGAACGCCTCCGCCAAGAGGAAATCGAGGAACTCCTCGGGCGTCCCCTCGGCGCGCGCCTTCGCGAACACCGTCGGCGGGACGGTCTGTCGGGTCCAGACGACGGTGCCGTCGCCCGGCATGCCGACGGTGAAGTCGGTGCTCGCGTAGCGAACGAGCAGTTGCGGCGCGTCGTCGGGGAGCCACTCGGCGGGGTACGTCGCCGGGTCCAGAGAGTCGGCTACGAGGCCGAGGTCCTCCGCCGCGGCGGGCGGTATCGTCTCGAAATCCGCCGCCACGTCGAGGACGAGGCTGTCGGGTGCGTGCTCGTCTCGGACGGCGGCGACGTCGTCGGGGAGTTCGCGCGTCTCGAACATCTGTTCGGTGTAGGGGTTCGAGGCCCTTCAGCCGAACGCGATGACCGCGATGAGCGCGATGGAGAGGACGGCCGAGACGCCGACGGTTCCGAGGACGAGTTTGGTCGCCTTACTCATGGTATCACCCATTTCGCCGCGGTGCTTAAAGCCTTCAATATCGACGGAACGCGCCGGAATCACAACCTCGCTCGTCTCGACTGCGACTGCAGGAAGAGCGCGGAGCGAGTCGGCGAGAAGCGGAGACGACCGGTCGTCAGTTCACTCGTCGGGTTCGCCATCCCACGAGTCGGGGACTTCGATGACGTAGCGTCCGTCCTCGCGCAGCGAGATGATGTACTCGGTGCGGTCGTACAGTTCCATCAGGTTCAGTTCGTACTCGCCGGGCGCGACGATTTTGATGCTCTCGAACTGGCTGTTCAGCTCCTCCCGCAGTTCGTCGAGCTCCGGTCGCTCGTCGCTCTGCGGTTCGATGACGGTGCCGTCGGCGTCGGTCGGCGGTCCGTCCGCCTCCTCGACCGCCGCGCGGTCCGCCGCCGCCGCTATCTCGTCCGGGGAGACGACCGCGCTTCTGGCGCTCGCCTGCGCGGAGTCCTCGCGGTCGGGGTCGGGTTCGCCGGGCGCGGGCGCGTTTGTCGGCGTCTGCGGACTCCGTTCGTCGGGGGCCTGCGGCGAGTCGCTCGCCGAGGGCGACCCGGACTCGGGTTCGGCGCTCGAAGCGGACTCCGAGGCCGAAGCCGACGCGGACTCTCCCTCGGACGAGGAGTCGGTACCGCGGGAGCTCACCCAGTCGCGGACCGACTTGCCCGCGCGGTTCGCACGGCCCGAGAGGCCGCCGCCGCCCTCCGCCGCCTCGGGCGAGGCGTCGCTCCGGGTCGCTTCGTCCGGCGCGTTCGACGCCGGTCGGTCGTCGTCCTCGACGTCGGCGGCGCGTTCCGCGGTGCGCGCCCACGTCGGGGACTTCTCGTCCTCGGACCGGGTCCGACGGTCCGCCGACGTCTCCGAGGCGGAGCCGCCGGGTTCGGGTCCGGTCGCCGGCGAGTCGGTCGAGGCGGTTTCGCTTCGGCGAGTCGAGTCGGTATCGGACTGCGTGCGGTCGGCCGCCGAACTCCGGTCGGCGTCTGTCGGTGTCGAAGCGGAACTCGGGGAGGGGCGGTCCGTCCCCTCGGTTCGCGTCGAGGACGCCGCACCGTCGGTGGACCCCGAGCTGCCGGACGGACGGAACTGGAACTTGTTCCCGCCGCAGTTGGGGCACCCCGATAGCATCTCCTTCGAGCCGTCGGGGAACACCTTACCGCAGTTCGTACATTGGTGGGGCATCTGTGTGGTCGGTGAGTGTGTGTGGGTGGTGTGCCGGTCTATCGCTCCGCGTTCGCGTGCGCGTCGCGCGTCCGTCGCTCCCCCGGTTCGAGCCGTCTCGAACGAGGGAACTCGTGTCGCGTGCGTGCGCGCGTTCGATCAGCGTCGGGAGACGAGCGCGCTGATGAGGTTCTCGTCTTTGTGGAGCGTCTCTATCTGATTCGCCGGGCCGATGACGGTGAGCTTCTTCGTCTCCTCCGAGCCCATCAGTCGGCCGAGGAACCCTTGGCTCCCGGCCTTCGACTGCGGATACGTCTCTATCTCGATACCGTTGAACTCGTCGGGGCTGATCTCCGTCATCGTCACCTCGATGAGCTTCGACTCCTCGTCCGGCGACAGTCCCTCTTCGAGGATGACGATGTTGCCGTCGCGGACGCCGTCGAGGATGAGCCTGATCTTCTCCATGCTGGTCAGGCCCTCCATGCGGGCGCCGCTTATGAGGTCGATTTGAACTCCGTCCGTGTTGCCGGGTGTGACTTCAGGCATGATACTCACCCGAAGTACTCCGCGATCTTGTCGTACACTTCGTCCATATTGTTTCCTTCCAGCGCCGAGAGTGGAACGGTCTCGTGTTGCGGGAACGCGTTCGCGATGCGCTGGACGTTCGAGTCTTCGAGGTCGGTCTTGTTCGCGAAGATGAGCACCGGTAGGTCCTGACTCTCGATGATCCCGATGAGCATCGTATTCACTTGCGTGAACGGGTCCTCCGTGCTGTCGAGGACGTAGATGACGCCGTCGACGTCTTCGCGCAACCAGTGCATGGCCTCGGCGACACCCTCGGTCGCCTCTCGGGAGCGACGAACGGCGTCGTCCTTCTCCATGTCGTGGTCGAGGAACTCCTTGTAGTCCACCTTCGTGGTGACACCGGGAGTGTCGACGATGTCGATCGTGACTTTCTTGCCGTTGCGCTCGATTTCCACGTTCTCCTTCCGACGCGCGCGGCGCGTCTCGTGAGGGATGTGGCTCTCGGGCCCGATGGCGTCACCGGTCCAGTCGCGTGCAATACGGTTCGCAAGGGTCGTTTTTCCGGCGTTCGGCGGTCCGTAAATGCCGATCCGTCTCGGCTCTGCGTCCGAGAACATCCGGTCGACGACCCGTGAGATACTGTCTCTTAAATCTGTGAGCAGACCCATCCTAGCCTCCCGCACCTCCCGACTCCGTCGTGGAGGGGCGTATGGAGGTACCACATTTCCGGGCCCACTTAAACACTACGTCAGACGGCAGTCATTTTCACACCTCATTTATTCGAATTGAAATAGGTTTAACAGGGCGTTAGGACCTCGTACTCCGCCGTTCGACCCGAAGTAGTACCGTCCGTCGTCCGAGTAGTACCGTCCGTCGTCCGACCGGTCCACGTTCGCCGCCGCGCCGACGGACGACGCCCGGTCGAACCGACGTCCTCCCGACACGTCTCGACGCCCTAGTTTCGGGTGGAGAGCCGTCGAATCTCGTCGCCTCGGCGTCGTTCCGATACGTTCCTCGGCCGCGGAACGACTCCCTCGACCGAAGGACGGGACTAACTGACACCTAAATTGGGATAGTCACCGCGCGCGCGAGTTCGGTCTGAAGGAAGACGGTCGAATCGATCCAGGTCCGCTACCGTCCGACTCGCTCCGCCCCTCCGTTTCGATTCGAACCGTCTCGGAACGGGCGAGGTGAGAAAGGGAAAAGAAACGAAGCGACGGTGGAGGCGACGGGAGAGACGGGACGGCGGTAGAAACGAGACGACGGGAGAGACAGGACGGCGGTGAGAACGGAGGAAGGTGAACACGAACGCGACGGTGAACGCACGGGGCACGCAGGACGGACGAGAGAACACGGTGGGTCGAACGGACGCACTGGACACGAAAGGGAGGGCCCGTCGGACGGAGAGACGGAGAAGGCGAGCGGGACGGAGAGCGAATCCGAGCCGATCGGCGGAACACCCCCACCCCTTCGTTTCGACTGGAAACCCTCGTGAGGGTGGGGGGTGGGTCACCGAGTCGACGGCTATGCTAGTTAATACAACTAGCGACCCGGCCAATAATATCTCTCTTTTCTGTTCTACGGATACTGTTTCCACGGCAACGTGATAAAACCACCCGCTTCGAAAGACGGCTTCTACCCCCACCCGCCCTTTCGGCAGTTCCACCCGAAACGAAGGGGTGTGGGGGTACTCCCCTACGTTTCGTGTCGAACCCGAACCGACCTTCCGACGGAGCGTGTCCTCCGAGAACACTCGACACACTACGTCGCGAAATTGCAGATTCGAGCCGGAAAACGGCGGATACGTGCCTTCGCGTTCGAGCCGAACACCGTCGGTTTCCAGTCGAAACGAAGGGGTGTAGCGTCCGAACGCGTCTCTCAGACCCGCCTGCGTTTTCGAACGCGAGTGTCGTCGTCGCCTCCGCGAGTGGAAACGAGGGTGGGGGTGGGAGCGACGAGACGGCGTGGAGTCGAAACGGTGGCCTCCTGGCGGGAAGGAACGCGGGATGAGACGGCCGTATCACACCGGCATCCGGGGAAGATACGTTTGCAGTCGAAGTCTGGGGGCCGATTCGCGGCGTCTATCGGTTTTTCGACTCTCTCAGTCCTCGACGAGAGTCGCCGCAGTCACCAAACTCCATCCGAAATCTCCACTCGAGTGAACAGTCGAACGACGGTACCGGTGGGCATCGCGTACCGTTCAACGTTGATGCCGATAGACAATTTTTAGTACCACCTGTTCGTCTGGTTCGTCTGCATCATCTGGACGCGCCGTCTTCGGTGCGACGGCGGAGTACCGGTGTCCTACACCGTCTTCCGCCGACTGTGCACCGTCTGCGGCCCGCTTTCCACTCGAAATTGGGGGGTATGCACGTATGGACGAAGACACTCCGCGCGACAGGGACGCAGACGAAGACGGCACAGAGCGCGGCGGACAGGAACCACAGCATAGTAGCGAACCGAACAGCGACGCATCGGACGACGACGAATCGAACAGCACCGCATCGAACAGTGACGCACCGACCGGGGAGGGATCGAAAAACGACGCATCGGCCGGCGACGACTCGACCGCGGACGGCGACTCGACCGCGGACGGCGACTCGGCCGCAGACGAGACTGCCGGTCGGACCGTCGACGGCGACGAACGAGGCGGGCCGTCCCGCGGGACGCAGTCCGACGACGCGGCCGAACGGGGGTCGTCGGACCGCCGGCCGGAGTCCGGGGACGACCCGGTCACGGCCGAAGACATCGACATCAGAGAGAGCATCGGCCCCTCCGCGGCGTCGGACGGGACGGACGACGGGTCGCCGGACGTGAGCCTCGACGAAGTCGTCCTCGACGACGACGACGGCGACAGTCGCGGCCTGTTCGACGACCTGCTGTCGGGCGAACCCATCTTCGAGAACAAGGAGGTTCTCCGCCCCTCGTACACGCCGCACGAACTCCCCCACAGAACCGAGCAGATAAATCAGATGGCGACGATTCTCGTCTCCGCCCTCCGCGGGGAGACGCCGTCGAACATCCTCATCTACGGGAAGACCGGGACCGGGAAGACGGCGAGCGCGAAGTTCGTCAGTCAGGAACTGGAATCGACCTCGCAGAAGTACGACGTTCCCTGCGAGGTGGAGTACATCAACTGCGAGGTGACCGACACGCAGTACCGCGTCCTCGCACAGTTGGCAAACAAGTTCATCGAGAAGAACGAAGCGTACATCGAACGCGAACTCGACCGCCTCCGCGACTTGCGCGCCCGCGCCGCGGAGTCGGTGAACGAACTGACCGACACCGACTTCGACTCCGTCGCCGCCGTCGAACAGCGGATTTCGCAGCTCGAAGAGGACTTAGAGGAGATGGAGGCGGTGCCCATGACGGGGTGGCCGACCGACCGCGTGTACACGACGTTCTTCGACGCGGTGGACTACAACGAACGCGTCGTCGTCATCATGCTCGACGAGATAGACAAACTCGTCGAGAAATCGGGCGACGACACCCTCTATAACCTCTCGCGGATGAACTCCGAACTCGACAACTCCCGCATCTCCATCATGGGTATCTCGAACGACCTGAAGTTCACCGACTTCCTCGACCCCCGCGTCAAATCCTCTCTCGGCGAGGAGGAGATCGTGTTCCCGCCGTACGACGCGAACCAACTCCGCGACATCCTCCAACACCGCTCCGACGTGGCGTTCAAAGACGGCGCACTCACCGACGACGTCATCCCCCTCTGTGCCGCCTTCGCCGCGCAGGAACACGGCGACGCGCGGCGCGCACTCGACCTTCTGCGGACCGCGGGCGAACTCGCGGAACGCGGCCAGTCCGACACCGTCGAGGAGGCGCACGTCCGGCAGGCCCAAGACAAGATAGAACTCGACCGAGTGGTCGAAGTCGTCCGGACGCTCCCCACCCAGTCGAAGATCGTCCTCTTTTCGACCATCCTCTTGGAGAAGAACGGCGTCCGCAACATCAACACCGGCGAGGTGTTCAACATCTACAAGCGCCTCTGTGAGGAGATAGACGCCGACGTGCTCACCCAACGGCGCGTGACCGACCTCATCTCGGAACTCGACATGCTCGGCATCGTCAACGCCGTCGTCGTCTCGAAGGGACGCTACGGCCGCACGAAGGAGATCTCGCTTTCGGTCCCCATCGACGAAACCGAGGCGGTCCTCCTCTCGGACTCCCGACTCGGCGATATCGAGAACGCGCAACCGTTCGTCCAAGCCCGGTTCGACAACTAATAGTCATCACTGATGTAAGTCAACCAGTCTGAACCATTCGTTCGACTGGAACTTACGCGCCAGCGAGTCGCGGACCGAACGTCGTCTCCACCGTCGCGTTCCCGCCCGTATCGAGCGTTCTCACCTCGAGTAGTGTCTCCCGCGTGGACTCGAAGCGAAGGGGTTCGGAATCGACAATCGACGCGGGACCGTCAACCGACGGTGACTCACCCACGGACGGTGACTCGTCCACGGCCGATGACTCGTCCACGGCCGATGACTCGCCCACGGACGATGGCTCGTCCACCGACGCCGGAGTATCGACGGGCGTCGAGAGGAACAGTCCCGCGAGTTTCAGTCGGACGTAGCCGAGGTACGGGACGCGGATGTGGGCGACGCCCTCTATCCACTCCTTCTTGACCGGTTCCGCGATATCGCTGGCTTGGTCGTACTGCGAGTTGGCGTCGCCCTTCGTGATGAACCCCGCGTGCGGCGCGGGGCAGTTGTCCAGTTCCGCGCAGTTGTCCGCGTTCACGTAGTCGGGGTTCGCCTCGCTGTACCAGTTTTCGCCCTCCTCGACCCAGAAGTGAGCGCGGTGGATTATCGGCGACCCGAACCGGGAGGGCGGGTCGTAGACGACGACGGACCCGTTGCCGCCGAGCGTTCGGTACCCCCTCTCCTCGCCGACTTCCACCGGAACCACGCCTGTCTGTTCGACGGCGTACTCCGGACTGAACCGGTCGGGGTCGCTGATGAAGACGAGGTCACCCCGCTCCATGTGCGGTTCCATGCTCCCGCTCTCGACGGCGACCATCGGCGGCCAGACGCCGCTAACGAGGTAGAGCAACAGGCCAATAGCGACGACGACGGAGAGACTGACCGCCACTTCGCGGACGAACACCAACGCCCCCGTCTCCGCCGTCCGAAGTCGAGTGAAGAAGTCGTCCGCATCCCCCGACTCCCCTCTCGCCTCGGGTGAGAGAGGCGGGGGGTCCGCGTCACCGCCCGACTCCTCCTCGTCGTGAGTCATCGCTCCCGGCTTCGCCGTCGCCGGGTTTCAACTTTCTGGGCAGGGAGTCTCGTCCGACCGAGACGTTCCGTTCAGCGTTTCAATACGCTTTTCTTGTGCCTCCGCTTTCGACCGGTGTGCCTCTGGAGACGCCGTCGCGCATCGTGCAGGAACTCGCTCGTCACGGCTACAACGCCGAGAGGGAGGCCGTGACGCTCATCGCCGGTGCCGCCGACCCGGCGACTGCGCTGGCGCGCGCGGTGGAAGAAGCGGGCGACGACGCGTTCCGCGTCACCGCCGCCGACGTTCGGGCGGTCCTCGACGCGGCGCGTTCGGCGGACGCGGAGACGACGCCCTCGCCGACGGCGTCTCCGACCGGCGATTCGACACCCGCCCCCGACCCCTCCGTTTCGAGTGGAGACCCGGGCGACGGAGCCGCGGCGAGAGCGATAGAGACTCCAGACGAAACGACGGGAGGACGGCGAAGGCGGGAGGCGAACCGGTCGCCGGTTCCCGTCGATATCGCGGGCGACATCACCGGGCAGAGCACCGGAACCGGCGAGTACGCCGACTTCGTGAAGGTGTTCAAGGACCGCTACGAGCGGCTCTCCTCGCACCTCCGCGGGCGGGTGAACCACCGCCCCGCCGAGGCGATTCAGCGGATGTCCGGCGGGAGCGACGCCGCGATGATCGGACTCGTCAACGACATCCGCTCGACGGCCAGCGGACACTGGCTCGTCGAACTGGAGGACACGACGGGGACGTTCCCCTGTCTGGTGATGAAAGACCGCGACTTCGCCTCGCAGGTGGACGAACTCCTCATGGACGAGTGCATCGCCGTGGAGGGAACGCTCGCGGACGACTCCGGCATCATGTTCGTCGATTCGATGCACTTCCCGGACGTGCCGCGGACGCACGCGCCGAACACGGCGGACCGCCACGTGCAGGCGGCGCTCATCTCCGACGTCCACGTCGGCAGCCAGGAGTTCATGGCCGACGCGTGGACCAACTTCACCGACTGGCTCCACACCGAGGAGGCCCACGCCGTCGAGTACCTCCTCATCGCCGGCGACATGGTGGAGGGCGTCGGCGTCTACCCGAATCAGGACGAGGAACTCGACATCATCGACATCTACGACCAGTACGAACGCTTCTCGGAGTACCTCAAGCAGGTGCCCGGCGACATCGAGATCGTGATGATTCCGGGGAACCACGACGCCGTCCGCCTCGCGGAACCGCAACCCGGGTTCGACGAGACGCTCAGAGACATCATGGACGTCCACGACGCCCGCATCTCTGGGAACCCCTCCCTCGTCACCGTCGAGGGCGTGAAAGTGCTGATGTACCACGGCGTCTCCTTGGACGAGGTCATCGCCGAACTCCCCGAGGAGAAGGCCAGTTACGACGAACCGCACAAGGCGATGTACCAACTGCTGAAGAAGCGCCACGTCGCCCCGCAGTACGGGGGGCACCTCCGACTCGCGCCCGAGGAGAAGGACTACCTCGTCGTCGACGACGTGCCGGACATCTTCCACACCGGCCACGTCCACAAACTCGGCTGGGGGAAGTACCACAACGTCCTCGCGGTCAACTCCGGATGCTGGCAGTCTCAGACCGACTTCCAGAAGTCCGTCAACATCGACCCCGACGCGGGGTACGCGCCCATCGTGGACCTCGATACGCTCGATATGACCGTCAGAAAGTTCGCCTGACCCTCCCGGCCGACCCGCCGGCGGACCCCTTCAGTTCGGGTCGAGACTGTACCGGACGGTCGGCCCGCCGTCGAACTGCGGGCCGGGACCGTCGGCGGTGAACCCGGCGTTCTCGACCGCCTCCCGAACGTCGTCGTCCGCCTCGGAGACGACGAACTCGACGGTCATCCCCTCGCGGGCGGCGAACCGGACCGGCTCTCCGAGGAGTCGTTCGCACGCCTCGACGGACCCGCCGAGTTGAGTGACGTGGACGGTCTGACCGCTCACGTCGAAGGAGACGAACCCCAGAAGCGACGAGTCGGCCGAGTCGGTGTCGGTGTCGACGTTCGGGTCGGTTCCGCCCTGTTTCTTCTCCGCCACGCGGACCGTCCTGTCGTGGACGACGTTTCGCATCACGTCCACCGGCGAGTCCGCGATGGCGGCGAGTTCCGGAGCGTCAGCCTCGACAGCGTCGCGCACGTCCGCGTCCATGGCGGTCGTACAGTTCGACTCGGCTTAAATACACGTACGTTTCCGAGAAGGCGACACTCGATTTCGGTGAGACGTTTCGGCTTCCGCGCGGAACGAACGCCCACCGGGGGTCGCGTTCTCGCCCGCGGGATACTATGGTATCTGCACCTGTCGGCTTCGGCAACGGTTGAACGTGGAGACACAGTTATACGCTATCCCACGTTAGCCCCCGCCATGTTCGAGCACCAGTCTCTACGCTCTCGTCCGGAAATCGAACCGGGGGTCGACCGATGCGCGTAGTCGCGAAGTTCGGCGGCACCTCGCTCGGAAGCGGCGACCGAATCAACCGCGCGGCCGACTCCATCGCCGCCGCGGTGGGGCAGGGCCACGAAATCGCCGTCGTCGCCTCCGCGATGGGGAACACGACGGACGACCTCTTAGAGGAGATTCAGTTCGAGGCGGAGGACCGCGACCGGGCCGAAATCGTCTCGATGGGCGAGCGAACCAGCGTCCGCATGCTGAAGGCCGCCCTCTCCTCTCGCGGCGTCGACGCCCTGTTCGTCGAACCCGGTAGCGACGAGTGGCCCGTCATCACGAACGACCTCGGCGAGGTGGACGTCGAGGCGACTCGGCGACGCGCGGCGGAACTGGCCGCCGAGTTGGACGGCGTCGTCCCGGTCATCACCGGTTTCCTCGCGCAGAACCACGACGGCGAGATAACGACGCTCGGCCGCGGCGGGTCCGACACCACCGCCGTGATGCTCGGCAAGTACATGGGCGCCGACGAAGTCGTCATCGTCACCGACGTCGAGGGCGTCATGACCGGCGACCCGCGCGTCGTCGAGGGCGCGCGCAACGTCGGGCGCATCACCGTCGACGAACTCCGCAACCTCTCGTTCCGCGGCGCGGAAGTCGTCGCGCCGTCCGCC
Source organism: Halopelagius longus (assembly GCF_900100875.1). NCBI lineage: Archaea > Methanobacteriati > Methanobacteriota > Halobacteria > Halobacteriales > Haloferacaceae > Halopelagius > Halopelagius longus. The sequence goes on from NZ_FNKQ01000003.1 coordinate 748,682, forward strand.
CTGTCGTACAAGGACGACGAACTCGCGGTCCGCGTCGTCCACTACCAGCACGGCGACCTGCTGACCGGCGGCACCCTCATCGAGGGGGAGTTCGAGAACCTCATCGATATGCAGGACGACTCCCTCGCCTGCATCACCGTCGCCGGGCGGTCGATTCGGAACCGACAGGGCATCCTCGCGGACCTCTCGGAGTCGCTTCGGGACGCCAACATCAACATCGACGCCGTCGCCTCGGGGATGGACTCGGTGACGTTCTACGTCACCGAGGACCGCGCCGAGGAGGCCGAGAACCTGCTTCACTCGAAAGTCGTCGCCGAGGACACCCTCTCGTCGGTCACCGTCGACGACGACGTGGCCGTCATCCGCGTGACGGGCGGGGAACTCCCGAACAGTCCGGGCGTCATCCTCGACATCGTCCAACCCATCTCGGAGGCCGGCATCAACATCCACGACGTCATCACCTCCGCCACCTCCGTCGCCATCTTCGTCGCGTGGGAGGACCGCGAGCAGACGCTCAAGATAGTCCAAGACGAGTTCTGAACTCGCGACACTCGCTTTTCGCGAGTAACCTACTCTGCGCTTTACCGCCCGTCGTACAGTCTGAGACCGATTCGCTCGGGGAGGCCGGCGTCGTTCACCGCCTCGACGACTTCCTCGATGTCGTAGTCCACGCGGTGCTCTTCGACGGTCAGGTCGTCTAAATCGACCACCGCGTAGGCGGCGCGGTGGTCGCCGTCGCGCGGTTGGCCGACGCTGCCGGGGTTCATCACGACGCCCTCGTCGAACGTCTCGTGGCCTTGGACGTGGGTGTGGCCGAGGACCAGTACGTCCTCGTCGCCGAGCATCCGAGCGCTGAACTCGTCGGGGTAGGTGTAGCGGTCCGGGTCCTCGGGGTGGCCGTGGACGAGTTTCACGCGGCCGTCGCAGGCGAGACGTTCGTCGGGTAGATCCTGCAACCACGCCAAGGCGTCGTCGTCCAACCGGTCGCGGGCGTACTCGACGCCGGCGGCGGCCATGGAGTTGAACCGGAACGCCGACCCCGAGGCCACCGCCCGGTCGTGGTTGCCCATCACCGTCGGGACGCCGCCGTCGCGCATCGCCTCGACGCACTCCGCCGGCCACGGGTTGTAGCCCACCACGTCGCCGGCGTTGACGAGTGCGTCCACGTCGGGCATCTCCGAGAGGACGGCGTCCAACGCGACTTTGTTCCCGTGCACGTCCGAGATGACGCCGACTCGCATGGCTCCGAGTAGGGTCGCCAGCGGGAAAAATTCGCGTCCGTTCCGTCGCGCGCCGCGACTACTCCCCGTCGCCGTCGGGGCCGTTCTCGACGGCCACCGCCACCTCGCCGTCGCGGTAGGTGACGCCCGCGGCGCAGACGGCGTGTTCGTACTCCATCTCGTAGACGCCCGACGCCGCGGACTCGGCGTCTGACGCCTCGAACTCGACGGGCGTCGGCGCGTCCTCCTCGTAGGTGGCGACCAGCGTCGGTTCCGAGACGGCCTTCACGAGGAGGGCGTCGCGGCGGACGACGCCGACGTACGAGTCCTCCTCTGCGTCGTCGTCGGTGACGACACCGGCGATTCGCGGCGTGTCGTAGTCGTCCTTCTCGTAGTCGAGGGCAAGAAGCGACTCCGCGAGGGCGTCGCGGGCGGGGTAACCTAAGTCGAGTTTCTCCGCGATAGGATCGACGTGGGACCCGTTGCCGACGACGACGGCGTCGCCGCCCTCGCGGACGCAGTTGTAGGAGATGTAGGGGTTGTCGCTCTCGGGGGCGTCCGGCGTCGGCGCGACGGTGAGCGTTCCGTCGCGGTCGACGATGCGGCGGTTCGGGAACGAACGGGACGAGACGCGGTACGCGCCGAAGTCGGGGCCGACGACGATGAAACGTCCGACGTACATACACGAGGGTGTACAGGACACGGGTAAATAGATGGTGGATTATGCACGTTCGGCCGCTGTGGGGCGTGTTCGCACGGTAATCCGAACGCGCAACGCTTACAAACCCCGACGGGGTACGTAGGGGTGCAACCCTAGTCCCATGGGGTAGTGGCCAATCCTGTTGCCTTCTGGGGGCAACGACCCAGGTTCGAATCCTGGTGGGACTACTTCGATTCTACGGCGTCAAACCGCGTAGCGGTGCTTTTCGTACCACAACCGGACGAGACTCGTGAACGATTCGTCGCCGACGCAGATACCGGAAAGTCCGTCGGCAAGCCCGGCCGTTATCCTCTCTCCGCCCGTACCCCGTTTCGTGTCCGAAACCGACTCACAGACCCGCGGTGCACCGTCCCGTCTCGGTCGCCTCCTCTTTGCGAGCGGACTCGCGACGCTCGCGCTCCGAAACCTGACGAACTTGGAGGGCCGAATCGCCTACGCCGACGCGAAGGGCGTCCCCGAGGCGGACAAACTCGTCCCCGCCGCCAGCGGCCTCCTCTTCGGCGGGAGCATCGGAATCGGCCTGTGGAAGTTCCCGAGACTCGCGTCGGCGAGCGTCGCGACGTTCCTCGCGGGCGTGACGCCCGTCATGCACGACTTCTGGGCCGTCGACGAGGAGTCTCGCGGCGAAGAACTCACGTCGTTCCTGCAGAATATGACGCTGCTCGGCGCGGCTATCGCCTTCTTCATGCGGGCGAACGAGAACTGAACGCGTTCCGTTCGACCGCCACGTCACCCCGTTCGCACCGAGCGTAGAGAGGGACCCACGGTAGAGGATTCCCCCGCGGTACGCTTACTCGAAGAGTTCGACGGCCTGCTCGTAGCGCGCGGACGGCTCCTCCCAGTCGACGACCTCGAAGAAGTTCGAGACGAAGTCGCCGCGGGCCGGGCCGTAGTCGTGGTAGTAGGAGTGCTCCCACACGTCGAGCGCCAGAATCGGATGCCAACCCCAGAGCGCGCCCTGGTCGTGCTTGTCGACGACGACGTTGCGCAGTTGGTTCGAGAACGAGTCGTACACCAAGAGCGCCCAGCCGCCGGCGTTACCCGCGGCGGCCTCGAACTCGCCCTTCCAGGCGTCGTAGGAGCCGAAGTCCTCCTCGATGCGGTCGCGGAGGTCACCCGAGGGCTCGTCGCCGCCCTCCGGCGACATCGAGTTCCAGAACAGGTCGTGGAGGATGTGCCCCGACCCGTTGTGGGTGACGTTCCGAATCGCGCCGGGCGAGGAGGAGAAATCGCCGTCCTCGCGGTTGGCTTCGAGCGTCTCCTCGGCGGAGTTCCAGCCGTTGACGTAGCCCTGGTGGTGGGTGTCGTGGTGCCACGTCAGCACCTGCTCGGAGATGTGCGGTTCCAGCGCGTCGTAATCGTACGGAAGGGGGTCGAGTTCGTAGCTCATTATTGCGTCTTCGACTATCGCTCGTGCGGCCATGAAGATTTCCTGAACCGCATTTTGGTAGCCGCGCTGTCTCTTCGCCATCCCGGCCGGAAACACCCGAAACTCTCCGTCTGAGGCGTTCCGAGAGCGCGTATGTCCGATGGACGACCGGTTTCGGTTTCCGCTTACTCGGCGCTTATCCGTCGGCGACCGCTCGGAGACGGTATGGACACAGACGAGACGGCGACGAGTCGGACCGACCCGGTTTCGGGCGAGACGGTTCGACACGGGAGCGGAGTGAACTCGAATCGAGCGTTCCCGACGAACGCGTACCCGGCGCACCTGGACCCGTTCGTCCTCTTCGAACGCTTCTACATCGACCCGAACGCCGGGTTCCCGATGCACCGCCACGAGGGATTCGAGATAGTCTCCTACATGCTCGAGGGCGGGATGGACCACGAGGACTCCCTCGGCGTCGAACACACCGCCTACGCGGGCGACGGGATGCAGATCACGGCCGGGGGCGGCATCCAGCACTCCGAGTTCTCCGCGGACGGTGACGCCTGTAACGGCCTGCAACTGTGGGTGAACCTCCCGCGCGCGGAGAAGGACGCCGACGCGGACTACGCGGACGCGTCGGCCGAGGAACTCCCGACGGAAGAGTCGGACGGCGCGACGGTGACCACCGTCGTCGGCGACGGTTCGCCCCTCGAACTCCGCACGCCGATGGAGTACCTCGACGCCCGCGTCGCCGACGCGTGGACGTGGTCGGTTCCGGACGGGTGGTCGGGCTTCCTCTACGGCGTCTCCGGCGAGGGAACCGCCGACGGGGACGCCTTCGGCGAGGGCGACGTGCTCCCCGTTTCGGACGCCCGAGACGTCGAACTTCGGACCGAGACGACCCTCCGCGCCGTCGCCGTCTCCGGACGACCGCACGGGGAGCCGATTCGCCTGCGGGGCCCCGTCGTGCGCTAGGAGTCGCCCCGAAACCGCGGAGTCGCCGTTAACTCTCTATGGGTGCCGCGTGAACCAGTTCGATACCCGTGACAGACCACCAGCACCCGTTTTCGTCCGACCGAGTCGCGGACGCGGCGGACGAGCACGACGTGTCGGAAGCGGAGGTAGCGGAGACGCTCGAACGCGTACAGGAGGCGCTCGAACGCACCGACGACACCTACGAGTTCTCTTCGCAACACAACTACGGGTGGCACGACGACGACGCCTACTACCTCTACGGGGACGGCATCTGGACGACGCTCCGGGAGCAACTCTCGCTCTCGGAGGAGAACCTCGCCGCGGCCCGCGCCGTTCACCGCGGGGCGATGGTCGATTCCGCGGCGGAACGCGACAGGCGGGACTCCCTCGAAGAGATGTTCGAGGAGGGGAACGAACCCCTCGTCGTGGAGAACGACGGAGAGGGACCGCCGCGGTTCGGACAGGGGTTCTCCGTGTAGGCGCGGGGCGTCCGGAGCGCGCTCGAATCCCGCCGCTATCCCACGCTCCCGCCGTCTTCGCGTCCGAACTCCGCTCGGGCGTCCGTGCTCGCTATCGTAAGGTATTCAACCGACGACCCGCTACGAGGAAGTCACCGGTAGTCCCGACGGGACTACTTCTCTCGCCGTTCTCGTCCGACGCCGCTCTCGTACGCCGCGCGCGGATTCGGGGGTCCGCTTCGACTGGAGGGTATTTCGGCCCCGTCGACGCGCCGGCTCCCGGTTTCCAGTCGAAACGATGGGGATGGGCAGTGCTCGAACAGGTCCGACTCTGGACACGAAACGAAGGGGTTCCGGCCGTCACTTCTCGACGACGAGGAGCGCCACCCGTTCGAGGACGAGCGACTCCAAATCGCCGTCCACGGTGGCTAACTCCGCGTCACCGACGTCGAAGAACTCCCTGACGAGCGATTCGTCGTAGTCGCCGAGCGTCTCCGCCGGTTCGAAGTCGAGTCGCTCCGCGACTGCCGCGGCGGCGGCGTCCTCGCCCGCCTCGGACCCCTCTACGAGGACGACGACGGGCGTCTCCCCCGGCGAGACGCCCATCGCGAGGGCGTCGTCTATCTGCCTGCGGCCGGCGGCGTACAGCAGTATCTCGACGGCCCTGTCGCGCGCGACGTTCTCGCCTCTCTCGAACGACCGGTCGGCGAGTTCCACCGCGCGCCGGAGGTGGGCTTCGCTCACGACGTACCGCGCGTCGAACGCCTGTACGGTCGTCTCCGTCTCCTCCGAGATGTCGCCCACCGTCGCCACGAACTCGCCCACGTCGGCGACGGACGCGACGCCTTCCAGGAGTCTCATCCGAAATCACCCAGGCTGGCCTGCTCTTCGGGGTCGTCCGCCTCCCCGTCGCCGTCTTCGCGGCGGTCCTTCGCAGTCTCGAACGTCGCCTCGGGGAGGTCCTCGGCGTCGGCCTCCCGAACGTCGTCCATCGAGGGGTCCTTGCGACCGGCGGCTTCCAAGACGTTCTCGGCCGTCTTCCGCCGCCCGCGGAGGGCCGCGAGGACGACGGACTTGTCGGCCTCTCTGAGGTCAGCGCGCGTCTGGATGCCCGCCTCGAACAGGCGGCGGGCGCGCTTCCGACCGACGCCGCGGATACCCGCGAGGTCGATGAGTTCGTCGCGGACGCCGTACTGGACGCGCATCTTCGCCTCGCGCACGGGGACGGTGGCGGAGGCGTCGATTTCGCCCGCCAGTTGCTCGGCCGCGCCGAGCAACCACTCCGCCGTCTCGACTTTCCCGCGGATGTCGCCCGGCCCGACGCCGTAGCGTTCGGTGATTCGGTCCTCGTCCACCTCGTCGGCCCAGTCTTCGAGCAGACGCGCCGTCTTCAAAGCCGAGAGCCACTCCTCGAAGCGCACGTCCTCGTACTCCGAGGGGGTGTTCCCGAGCAGTTCGGGTTCGCGTTCGTAGCAGAGTTCGGTGTACTCCTCCCTGTCGCCCGACTTCAGGTACAGTTGGTACATGTCCGGCGTGCGGCAGACGAGGTGGAACAGGCCGAGCGCAGTCGGGTACGTGCGGTCCGTCTCGAACTCGACGTCGTCGTCGCTCTCGGCGTCGCCGCCTCCGTCGCCGTCCGCGTCGGTTCCCTCCTCGGGCACCATCTCGCTGGCGCGTTGGAACCCCGCGTCCGCGTCCACCTCCGCGTCGGCGCGGTTCTCGCGCGCCGAGCCGTCCGCCTCGCCTTCGAGTTCGCGCAGTTTCTCCTCGCGGTGGTCGCTCGCCCACCGCAGGCCGTCGATGATTTCGGCTGCGCTCATCGGGTCGAGGTAGAGTCGCGAGACGGTGTGGCCGACGCTCGTCGCGGTGACGCCGTCGCCGTCGCGTTCGACGAAGCCGTTCGCCTCCAAGTAGTCGAGGACGTTGTCGGTCACCCGTTCGAGGCGTCCGGGTTCGTCCGTCTGCGTCGCGTAGAGGGTCTGGTCGAGGAACTCCAGCAGTCCCTCGCGGGTGTGTGCGAACCCGGAGGCTACCGTCGCCAGCAGGTGAGTCCGAAGCGCGGGTTCGGCGGCGAGTTTCGACCGGACGGGTTCGGCGTCCGCCCAGATGTACCGCTCGAACAGTTCGTCGCGCGTGTCCGCGTTCTTCGCCAAGAGGACCGCCTCGCCGTAGGGGTCCAGTCCGGGGCGTCCGGCCCGTCCCATCATCTGGTGGACTTCGAGTACGTCGAGCGGTTTCATGCCGCCGAAGTCGCCGTCGTAGCGCTGCCAGTCGCGGACGATGACGCGCCGACTCGGCGTGTTGACGCCCGCCGCCAGCGTCGGCGTCGCGCTGATGACCTTTATCAGCCTCTCGCGGAACGCGTCCTCGACGAGACTGCGGTGGTCGGCGGCGAGGCCGGCGTGGTGGAACGCCGCGCCCTTCGCCACGCAGTTCGCGAGTGTGTCGCTCGTCTCGGTGTCCGACACGTCGCGAATCTCTTGGGCGATTTCCGCGAGTTCGCCGCGCTCTTCGCTCGTGAGTCGCTTCTCCGTCACGTCGGCGAGTCGCTTCGCGGACGCCTCGGCGTTGCGCCGGGAGTTGACGAACACGAGGCTCGACCCGCCGCCGTCGTCGTCCTCCCCGTCGCCGTCGTCGTCTAAGATGTCCGCGACGAGTGCGGGCGTCTGCCTGTCGCCCTTGCCGACGCGAACCTCCCGTTGGCTCCCGTCGTCGAAGGTGATGGCGTTGCCGTAGTGGACGCCCATCTTCAGGTCGATGGGTCGCCACTCGGACTCGACGAGTTCGGCGTCCAACCACTCGGCGATGTCCTCGGGGTTGCCCACCGTCGCCGAGAGGGCGACGACCTGCAGTCCGGGGTTTATCTTCCGCAGTTTGCCGAGGGTGACTTCGAGCGTCGGGCCGCGGTGGCTGTCGTCCACGAGGTGCACCTCGTCGGCGACGACGCAGGAGAGGTCGTCCACCCACGGCGCGTTGTTGCGCACGAGCGAATCCACCTTCTCCGAGGTGGCGACGATGATGTCCTGCGAGGCCAACCACTCGCCGCTGGAGTCGTAGTTTCCCGTGGAGACGCCCACGTCGATGCCGTACTCCTCCCAGCGTTCGAACTCGGCCTTCTTCTCGGAGGCCAGCGCGCGAAGGGGGACGATGTACAGGGCCTTCCCGCCGCGTTCGACCGCCGAGAGCATCGCTAACTCGGCGACGAGCGTCTTACCGCTCGCCGTCGGAACGCTCGCGACGAGGCTCTCGCCCGCCGTCACGCCGGCCTCGACGGCCTCGGCCTGCGGCGGGTACAGCTCCTCGATACCCTCGTCGCGGAGATGCTCGGGGACGCCCGGCGGGAGTCCCGCGAGGTCCGCTGTCTTCATCGTGTTTGGTTGGCGCGTCACCCGATTTAAACTGTCGGGTCGCGCCCCCGCGTCGCCCCCTCGGTCGCCGACTCAGGGGCGATTCAAGAACAGCGCGAGGTGGCGGACGACCGTCCGACTCTCCAACCCGCCGGCTATCGCGCCGGTGACGACGCCGATAGTGCTGACGAACGCGGCCGTCCGGACGAGGTCCCACGAGGTCACCACCGGGTCCTCCAAGGAGGGCCACGTGCTGATGAGGTCCTGCGGGAAGACGAGCAGTTCGATGCCGAGCATCAACAGTCCGACCAAGGCGAACAGGCCGAGGACCGCGACGAACACCGTCGCCAACACGACGACGTTCAAGAGCGCCATGTGCTCGGTGACCACCCGGTGGGGGTCGCGGGGGAAAAACAGGTTCTGCGCGAACGTCAGATACAGCGTCGCCGCGACGATGCTCATCGCCGCGAACCCCGCCGCCGTCGCGTCGCCCATGTGTACGCCCACGTCCCACGTCTCTGCGCTGAACACCAGCACCAGCGTCGGCGCGACGGCGGCGGTGGTCAACCCCGGAAGCGAGAGGGAGAGCAGTGGCGCGCGGTTCCGAACCAGAGAGCGGACGACGTAGCCGGCGTTCGACGCGGCGCTCTTCGCGTGGAACGCGACCCGGCCGAGCGGATTCCGGACGGTATCGACGTCCTCGGTGTCGGGGATGTCGGGCCCGGTTCGACGGAGGCGTCGTTCGGCCGCCGACCCGAACTCCCCGGCGCTCCGACGCTCGGGGTCGAACCTGAACGGCCGCATCACCCCGCCTCCGGCGTCGTGGTCGGCGTCGAGTACGTGGCCGAGGAGGTGGAGGAGGAGGTGCGCGGCGTTCCAGCGCACGGATTCGGAGTCGAGCGAGCGAACCGGTTGGTCCCGCGGCGACGTGACGAGTCGTCGCGTCGAGACGACGACGACGCGTCCGACCGGCGACGCCAACCCCGGAACGACGCGCTTTCGCGTCGAGACGAGGGGCGCGTCGGTCACGACGACCATCACGTCGTACGGGCCGTCGACCATCCTGAGCGTCGCCTCCTCCAGAAAGTCCGACGGACGGCGCGCGCCCCCGTCGCTGAGGCGGTTCGGGTCCTCCTCGTAGAACTTCCACTCGACGCCGGTCGCCCGCCGGAGTTCGCCTCGCGCGTCCGCGGTCATCCTGTCGCCGAAGGCCCGTAGCGAGTCCGCGTCCGCCGACGGCGAGTGCGAGACGAACACGCCGGCGTCGACCGTCTCGCCGCCCTCCCGAGATACGGGCTCGCTCGCTCCGTCCGCGGCGGAGTCAGACGCTGTTCGGTCCACGTCGCGTAGGACGGCCGCGCGGTCGTAAAGTGCCGGGGCCGTCCGACCGTCGTCGTCACGCATATGTGAGGGACCCACCAAGTGCGAGCATGCGAATCGAGTACGACCGGGACACGTGCATCGGCATGTTCCAGTGCGTCGACGAGTGGGAGGCGTTCGAGAAGAACGTAGACGACGGGAAGGCCGACCTCGCGGGCGCGGAGGAGACCGAAGACGGCGTGTTCGTCCTCGAAGTTCCCGAGGGCGAGGAGTTCGAGGCGGAGTTCGCCGCCCGAGTCTGCCCGGTCGACGCCATCGAACTGTACGACGACGACGGCGAACAGGTCGTCTGATACGTCGCTCTCCGGGCAAAATCGTTATGTACGTCCGTTGAGACTCTACCGTCTAAGGAGGACTATGGGCCGAAGCCACCGCACTCGCCTCTCGGAGTGGGCCGACCTCGTCGGAGCGTCGCTCCCGGATTCGCTCGGAGAGGAGTCCGAGGACGCGACGCGCGAGGCGGCCGACGTCCGCAGAGACGGAGAGCGCGGACACCCGAACTGACCGCCGACACGGCGGCTTTCAGTTACACCGCGGTTCGCTAAGCCTTATTCGCGACGACGCCGAAGCGTGTACGATGGCGGCCACCGACGACCCCGCATACGTCGACCACCCCCTCCTGACTCCCGAGTTCATCGAACGCCGACTCTACCAGATTCGGCTCGCGGGTTCCGCGCGCGAGGCGCACACCCTCGTCTGCCTGCCGACGGGTCTCGGTAAGACGACGGTGAGTCTCTTAGTCACCGCCGACAGACTCCACGACGTCGGCGGCAAAGCCCTGTTCCTCGCGCCGACGAAACCGCTGGTGCAACAGCACGCGGACTTCTACCGCGAGGCGCTTTCGATACCCGACGACGAGATAGTCGTCTTCACCGGCGACGTCCGCCCGGACGACAGGGCGGCCCTCTGGGAGGACGCGCGGATAGTCATCGCCACGCCGCAAGTCGTGGAGAACGACCTCATCGGCAACCGCGTCTCCCTGCGCGACGTGACGCATCTCACCTTCGACGAGTGCCACCGCGCCTCGGGCGACTACGCGTACGTCTACATCGCGGAACGCTACCACGACGACGCCGAGAACCCCCTCGTGACGGGGATGAGCGCGTCCCCCGGCGGCGACCAGGAGGCCATCCTCGAAGTGTGCGAGAACCTCGGCATCACCGAAGTCGAGGTGATGACCGAGGAGGACGCCGACGTCGACGAGTACACCCACGACACCGACGTGGAGTGGGAGCGAATCGACCTGCCCGACGAGATTCTGGAGATGCGGGACGCCCTCAACGAGGTCATCAAAGACCGCCTGGAGATGTTGAAGTCCCTCGGCGTCGCCAACACCACCCAACCCGACGTCTCCCAAAAGCAGTTGAACGGGATGCGCGCCGAACTCCAGAAACTGATGAACGCCGACAAATCGGAGGGGTACAAGGGGATGTCCACCCACGCCGAGGTGATGAAACTCCGGCGCGCCGTCGAACTCGTCGAGACGCAGTCCGTCGAGTCCGTCCGCCGGTACTTCGAACGCCAGCGAAACGCCGCGCGGTCCTCGGGCGCGTCGAAGGCGAGTCAGAGACTCGTCGCCGAACCCAAGGTTCGGGAGGCGATGCGGAAGGCCGAATCGTTCGACGGCATCCACCCGAAGTTCTCCCGCGCGCGCATCCTGCTTGCGCAGACGCTCGGCATCGAGGACGGCGAACGCGTCATCGTCTTCACCGAGTCCAGAGACACCGCGGAGGCGTTGACGGAGTTCCTCGGCGAGAGCTTCGACACGCACCGGTTCGTCGGACAGGGCGACGCCGACGGGTCCGAGGGCATGACCCAAAAGGAGCAACAGGAGACGTTAGACGAGTTCAGAAACGGCGAGTTCGAGGTGCTCGTCTCCACCTCCGTCGCCGAGGAGGGTCTCGACGTGCCCGAAGTCGATTTGGTGCTCTTCTTCGAACCCGTCCCGACGGCGATTCGCTCCATCCAGCGGAAGGGTCGGACCGGCAGACAGGCGAAGGGCCGCGTCGTCGTCCTGCTCGCGGAGGACACCCGCGACGAGGCGTACTTCTGGATATCGCGCCGCCGCGAGAAGGAGATGGAGTCCGAGTTGCGTGAGTTGAAGGGCGTCGCCGAGGAGGTGGAGGACGAACTGGACGACGCACAGACCGGGCTCGAAGCGTTCTCCGCCGCGGAGGGCGATACGACGGCGGACGCCGCCGCACCCCCGGCCGAGAACGGCGCGACGGCCGACGACGGCGAGTCGGCGGACGCGTCCGCCGACGACACCTCCGAAAACGGCGACGCAGGGGACGAATCGGACGGCCAAGTCGGGCTGACCGACTTCGGCGCGACGGACGAGGAGATTGCCCGCGCCGAGGGGGAGGCCGACGGCGAGAGCGAAGAGACGGACGACGCGGGAGACGGCGACGAAGGCGTCGTCGCCACCGCCGGACGCGACGACGAGACGGTCGAAATCGTCGTGGACCAGCGAGAACTGGACTCCTCCATCGCCAAGGACCTCTCGACGCGCGACGGCATCGAGACGCGGTTGGAGACGTTGGCCGTCGGCGACTACGTCCTCTCGGACCGCGTCGCCGTCGAGCGGAAGTCCGTCGCCGACTTCCTCGACACCCTCGTCGGCGAGGAGCGGTCGATATTCGAGCAGATAGGCGACCTCTCGCGGGCGTACGCCCGGCCCATCCTCATCCTCGAAGGCGAGGGCCTCTACGAGGAGCGCAACATCCACCCCGGCGCGATTCGCGGCGCACTCGCGTCTCTCGCCGTTGACTTCGACGTGAGCGTCCTTCAGACCAGAGGCGAGGACGACACCGCCGAACTGCTCGACACCATCGCCTCGCGCGAACAGACCGAACGCGAACGCTCAGTCAGCGTCCACGGCGGCAAGAGCGCGAAGACGCTGGCCGAACAGCAGGAGTACGTCGTCTCGGCCATCGCCGACATCGGCCCCGTCACCGCCCAGAATCTCCTCGAAGAGTTCGGCACCGTCGAAGCGGTCATGACCGCCCGCGAGGACGACCTCCTCGACGTGCCGGGCGTCGGCGAGGTGACGGCCGCTCGCATCCGCGAAGTTGTCGGGTCGGCGTACGAGTAAGCGCCTCCTCCGCTCCACGTTTCATTTTGAACATACGTCCGATTCTCCCACTCCGAATTTATGAACAGTTCTCGAATCGGACGCGTTCATTCCGCATTTCTTTGATTTAGGAGAAACGGCTATATGTGTCGCGCCGAGACCTGTAACTCGAAGATGAGTACCTCATCTGCGGAATACGAAACGTCCGTCAGCCGTGATGGTTCGGACGCCGAGGAACCCCCGCAGCGGGTTCGCTACGGTGCCCCCCAACACGAGACGGACGCCCCCGACGACCCCTACCGCGAGATGTTCGACGTGGAGGAGGACGAACCTCCCCGGGAGCGTGACCTGTTCACGTCGTTCGAGCATTTCAGCGTCGATGCGGACGACGAGGAGGACGACCACTCCTCGACGGTCGGCGTCGGCCCGATAGTGGGCCCTCAGACAGCGTAACACCCGACGACCCGGCGCCGACCCTCCCCCGGTCGGCCCGCCCCCGCCACTCCCCCACCCGGCGAGTGGTCGTCGGCCCCATTCCCCCTTTTTCCAATTTCGGCCTCTCGACTCGGAGAGTTGCGAGACGAATCCGACGGTCAGAGAAGAGAGTGACGGGAGTTCCGGCGGTTACCGGTCGAGTGCGGAGAGTGCCTCGGCGGCCTCTCGCGCGGCGGCGAGATGTTCGCGGGCGCGGCGCGGGTCGTCCGCCGACTCGCCGCGCGTCGCGTGCGTCGTGACCGCCCGGAGGAGCGCTTCTCTGGCCTCCGTGACGGTCCCGGTTCGGTCGCTCTGTGCGGAGTCGGGCGACGGCGAGGGCGACCCCCGAGACGAAGACGGCCGGGCGGACGCGCCCGAGTGCCCGGCGGTACCCGTCGAAGTGACCGTCTCGTCGGTTTCCGGCGACGCGGCCGACCCCCGTCCGGTTTCGACCCCGTTCTCGGCCGGCGTCGTCTCGCCGCCCGCCTCCGCCTGACGGTCGCTTCGGACGCCGTTCGACGCCGCGGCGTCCGTGGCGTTTGCGGCGGTCGAGGCGTCCGCGGCGGTCGACTCCGCATCTCCGGCGGCGTCGCCGTTCGCCGCGTCCGCGTCGGCGGCCTTCGCGTCTCGTGACCCGCCGCCCTGACAGTTCGGACAGAACTCCTGCTCCTGATAGCGGAAGATGGGGGCGCCGCAGTCGTCGCAGTGTCTGTTCGTCATCGTCGCGCCCTTCAACAGGAGTTCGCTCATCCGCGCCGTCTCCTGACGGCGGGAGTCGTCCTGTTCGTACTTCTCGCGGAGTCGCCGTCGCTCCGCTTCCTTGTCGAAGTCGCTCATACCCCAACGGAAGCGACGTGCGTCGAAAAAGCCTCCGGGACCGCTCTCCCCGGCGTTCGCCCGCCGATGACCCCTGCGCCGTCCCCCGACGGATTCGACGAACGACGAACCGTAATTCGACGTAAACGGCGAGAAACGGACGTTCCGAAGCGTTTAATCGGAATCCGGTGCCTCGTTTTACGTGGTATGACGAAAGTTAGCGTGGTAGGTGCTGCCGGGACGGTCGGCGCCGCCGCGGGGTACAACATCGCACTCCGGGACATCGCCGACGAACTCGTGTTCGTAGACATCCCGGACAAGGAGGACGAGACGGTCGGTCAGGCGGCCGACACGAACCACGGCGTCGCGTACGACTCGAACACGGAGGTGTATCAGGGCGGCTACGAGGACACCGCCGGGTCGGACGTCGTCGTCATCACCGCGGGCATCCCGCGGTCGCCGGGGCAGACCCGCATCGACCTCGCGGGCGACAACGCCCCCATCATGGAGGACATCGGCTCCTCGCTGGCGGAGCACAACGACGACTTCGTCTCTATCACCACCTCGAACCCGGTGGACCTGTTGAACCGCCACCTGTACGAGGCGGGCGACCGGGACCGACACAAGGTCATCGGCTTCGGCGGCCGACTCGACTCCGCGCGCTTCCGCTACGTCCTCAGCCAGCGTTTCGACGCGCCCGTGAAGAACGTCGAGGGGACCATCCTCGGGGAACACGGCGACGCGCAGGTGCCCGTCTTCTCGAAGGTCCGCGTGAACGGCCGGGACCTCTCCTTCGACGACGACGAGAAAGACGAGATCCTCTCGGACTTACAGGAGTCCGCGATGGACGTCATCGAACGCAAGGGCGCGACCCAGTGGGGTCCCGCCACCGGCGTCGCCCACATGGTCGAAGCGGTCCTCCACGACACCGGCGCGGTCCTGCCCGGATCCATCAAACTCGACGGCGAGTTCGGCTACCAGGACACCGCCTTCGGCGTCCCCGTCAAACTCGGCTCCGACGGCGTCGAGGAAGTCGTCGAGTGGGACCTCGACGAGTACGAACAGGGCCTCATGGACGACGCCGCCGAGAAACTCCGCGACCAGTACGAGAAGATAGCGTAAGCGCGCCGCCTCGAACCCCTCTTTCTTTCGACCGACGGTCACGCTCGGGTCTCTCGCCACCGTTCCGCGCCGACCGACCGGACGACCGAAAGCGCGAGCAACCCGCCGACGAGAGCGGAGAGGAGACTCAGGATCACCGGAGCCATCTGATTCGCGCAGTCGCCGCCTCCGCCGCACTCCGTCGCGGCGAATCCGAAGAGTCCGGGCGGGCCGGCGAGTCCGACGCCGCCGACCGAGAGGAATACGAGGGCAGTCAGAGCGAGGAGACGCCGTTTCGTCCTCACGGACTCGCCTCCCGGGGGACCGATATATGCCTTCTGCGCCTCTCGCCTCGGCGGCGACCCCTCGGCCGGAGACGGAGCGAACGCCCGTCTCAGACGCTCGCCTAATAGATTAGGTCCAGCGGTTACGACTGTCTCGCTCCACTAGCAAGTGATGGCAGCCGACATCTACCGGTACGAGATCGACGCGGGTGTCGCCGTCTTCGACCTCACGGAGTTTTCGGTCAACGGCGGACTGCTCTTACAGGAGTTCTTCGAGGCGTTCGAGGCCGCCATCGCTCGGTCGGACGTGACCGCGGCGGTCCTCGTCTTCGCCGAGGACGGAGGCCTCAGCACCTGGTTCTTCGAGCGATTCGACGACCTCCTGACGAGAATCGACGAGTACGAACTCGACGGCGTCGCCGTCGTCGCGCCGCCGGTGAAACGGAACGCGCTTCGGGGCCGCCTCGCGGAGACGGACGTGACGGTGAAGACCCCCGAGACGGCGTCGGCGGCGGTGGAGTGGGCGCGAACGTCGGTTTGAGAGTCGAGTTCAGGAGGGAGTCGGCTTCTCGACGTGCGAGAGGTACGCGGTGAGGTCCGTCGTCGTTATCATCCCGATGACGGTGTCGTCGTCGTCGTCCACGACGGGCACGTGGTGGACGCCGCGTTCTATCATCGTGTCCGCCGCGGCGGTGATGGGTTCCTGCGCCGTCGTCACGACGACGTCCGTGCTCATGTACTCCGAGACGGGCGTCTCGTCCTTCGGGTGGCGTTCGGCGACGATTCTGACGAAGTCCGTCGAGGTGAGTATCCCGAGCAGTTTCCCCTCCTCGTCGGTGACGACCACCGACCCGATTTCCGCGTCGAGCATCGACTGTGCGGCCGTCTCGACCAAGGTGTCGGGGGAGACTGTCTTCACGGGCGAGGACATGAGTCGCGCGACGAATATGTCGTCCATGCTACTTGCTACCGGCCGTCAGAACATAACGATTGCCGTTCAGGAACTCTCGCGCCGGTGGGGTCGATCACCGTTCTCCCGCCGACGCTCTCCGCCCCGCGACTCACTCGCCGGCGTCTATCCGGAGGCGGTACCGCTCGACGGAGCGGGCTTTCTCGCCGCTTCCGGGGAAGACGAGCGAGAACTGCCAGCGCTTTCCGGGCGCGAGTTCGTTCAGTTCGGCGTCTGCGGTCCCTACCTCCTCGCCGTCGGCGTTCAGGAACCGAGCGACGGCGGAGAGGTCCGCGAGGGCCGACTCCCCGTCGTTCCGTGCGGTGCCGACGACGCTGACGAGTTCGTCCGTCGTATCGCGGTTGGAGCGAACGAGACGGCGGTCCGCGAGCGTCACGGACGCGGGTGCGGCGGCCGTCGCGTCCGTCTCTGTGGTCGTCGTCGGTTCGGTTCCCTCTGGCGTTCGCTCCTCGTCGGCGTCCGACCTGGAACACCCGGCGAGTCCGACGACGGCGGCGGCACTGAGGCTAGTTAGGAGGGCTCGGCGGCGCATACGCGCCCCTCGCAATGGCTCCGGGTAAACGTTCCGAAGCCGACGAAGTCGGGCGAAAAATGGGTGGTCGTGGGGGAATTAAGCGGCCGATTCGCTCGTCGCGGTGGAGTCGTTCGTCGTGGCGGCCCCGCCGGCGGTGACGGATTCGCTCGACTCCTCGCGGACGAACTCGTAGCGGAAGCTGATGGCGTTGTGCGGCGTAATCCGGACGTTCCACTCGCCCGCCTCGGGGTCGTCGAGGCGGTAGACGTACTCGCTTCCGCCGTCGCGGATGGCGTACTCGCCGTCTCTCGTCGCGCCGCGCCGACTCCGCCCGAGGTTGACGTGGCCGCCGTCGCTCACGCGGACGCGTTCGGCCTCGATCGTCTCGCCGTCGGGGCTGACGAACTCCACGTCGAAGCTCGCGGACTCCCCGTCGCTGTCGGCGTTCGAACGGTACGACGACTGCGGGGAGAGGGTGAGCGTGAGGTTGTCCGCTCGCTCGCTCACGTCGACGGTCGTCTCGAACGGTTCGGAGGGCTGTTTCCAGACGACGTAGTTCAGGTCGACCTCCTGCCAGTGGCTACTGTCGTCGGCGCGGGCGGGGTCCTTGAGACCGAGGTCGATCCGCGTGTCGTACCGACCGCGTTCGGCGTCCTCGGCGGGCGACATCGTGACCGTCACGGTCGCCGTCTCGCCGGGCGCGATTTCGCTCGGCGCGTCGATGTCTATCCACGACGGGTCGAGCGTGAGGGGACAACCGCTTCCGGCGCAGTGTCCGCGCTCTCGCTTGAGTTCGGGACTCAGCGGCACCGCCGAGTCGCCGGTGTTCTTCACGACTATCTGGCTGGTGACGCTGTCGCCGGCTTCGACCTGCCCGCGGACGTAGTTATCGGAGACTATCTCGACGGTCGGTTCCTTCCACACTTCGACGCCCACGTGGGCGGCGTGCACCGGACGCGGGGGCCTACCGGGGTAGGTTATCCGCTCGTCGGTGAACGCTATCATTCCGTTGTAACGGGCGATTTCGGCGTCGTCGGGGACCGACACCGTGACCGTGAACTCGGACTCCTCGCCGGGCGCGATTTCGGTCTCGCCGTCGATTTCGACCCACGATTCGTCGAGTTTGTCTCGGGTCGTCGGCGGCACGTACAGGTGCGGGTTCACGGTCACCGCACTCTCCTCCTCGTTTCCGACGGTGACGGTGAACGTCTCGCTCTCGCCCGGTTTCAGGTCGAGGTACCCGTTATCGGCATCGACGTACAGTTTCGTGTAGTTCCACTCCGCGTCGTCGGCGGCGGACGATCCGGAACCGCTCGCGGAACTCGAAGCGACGTCCGTCGTCTGCGCCGCCGCGCCGGTATCGACGTTCGGAGCGTCGAGGCTGTTCGACTGACTGTGTGCCGCGGCGACCGGGAGCGTACTCAACACTACCAGTGCCGCGATCAGGACTTCCTTTCTCATGGTGTTTCGTAGCCGCCACTCGCGCACAGCGATGGAGGGCTGGCGGCCGGAGGGCGTACTACGTGTGACGAATATGTTAACGAGTAGAAATAATTTTCGAATGATACGTTCGGCTGGCGGACCGGACGACCGACTCAGAGGCGTTCTTTCAGCGTCTCGGCCGTCCCCTCGCCGACGCCCGGTACGTCCGTCAGGTCGCCCACCGACGCCCCGCGGACGTTCTCGACGCTCCCGAACCGCCGGAGGAGGGCCCGCCGCGTCTTCGGGCCGACGCCGGGCACGTCGTCCAACACCGTCTTCACCTCGTCGCGGAGGGTCTGGTGGTACTGGACGGCGAAGCGGTGCGCCTCGTCGCGCACCCGTTGGAGGACGTGCAGGTGCGGCGCGTCGTTCGGCCAGTCGCGCACCCCGTCTTCCGTGATGACGAGTTCCTCCTCCTTCGCGAGGGCGACGGCGGGTACGTCCCACCCGACTTCCGCGAGGGCGTCTAAGGCCGCGCCGAGTTGGCCGTCGCCGCCGTCGACGAGGAGGAGGTCCGGGTCGGGTCTGTCGTCGCGCCCCTCGACGGCGCGTTCCGCCCGCCAGCGCACGAGTTCGCGCATGTTCGCGTAGTCGTCGTTCCGGTCGGGGAGTTTCTTCCGCCGGTAGTCGGACTTCTCGGCGGACCCCTCGACGAAGCAGACGTCGCTCCCGACGACGGCGGTGCCTTGGGCGTGACTCACGTCGAACCCCTCGATGCGGGATATCGGCGGCAGGCCGAGTGCGTCCGCGAGAGCGCCGAGTTCGTCGTTTCGACCCGGCCCGCGTCTGGCGTTCTTCAGGGCGAGCTCGACCAGTCTCGCCTCCCGGCCCGCGCCGGGGACGCGGACGGCGACGCCCTCGGCGTTCAACCACGCCGTCACGTCGTCGTCGTCGGGGCGTTCCGAGAGCAACACGGCGTCCGGAAGCGTCCGTTCGGCGTAGTACTGCGTGAGAAACGCCGAGAGGACGGCGGCGCTCTTGTCGCCGCCCTCGGGCGCGTCGAGGCGGTGACTCGACCGGTCGACGAGTTGTCCGCGTTCGCTGTGGAGGCGGGCCACCGTCGCCGCGTCGCCCTCGACGGCGACGCCGAGAACGTCCACGGCGCGTTCGTCCGTCCGCGCGGCCACCGCCTCCTCGCCCGCGCCGTGGAACGACTCCACCGCGTCGAGTTTGTCCCGGAGGTTCGCCGCGCGTTCGAAGTTCTCCTCTTGGGCGGCGGACTCCATCGCCCGCCGCAGGGGGTCCGCGAGGACGCCCGTCTCGCCCTCGAAGAACCGGACGACCGACGCCACGTCCTCGCGGTAGTCCGCCTCCGAAATCTCGCCCGTGCAGGGGGCGGTACAGAGGCCCATCTCGTAGTCGAGGCACGGCCGGTCGCGGTTGGCGTACTTGTGGTCGGAACACCCGCGGACGCCGTACGTCTCTCGGAGTGCCTTCACCACCGTCTCGACCCGTCCCTTGTCGGTGAACGGGCCGAACACCGTCGCGCCCTCCTCGGGGTCGCGCGTCACCTCGATGCGCGGCACGGGGTGGTCCGTCAACTGGACCAGCGGATAGGACTTGTCGTCCTTCAGGCGGACGTTGTACCGCGGTTGGTGGCGCTTGATGAGGTTCGCTTCGAGGAGGAGTGCCTGCGTCTCGGTGTCCGTGACGGCGAAGTCGATTCGGTCGGCGCGTTCGACCATCTGACGGATGCGCGCCCCGCGCGGGTCGGCGTACGACCGCACCCGGTCGCGGATGTTCACGGCCTTTCCGACGTAGAGGACGGTGTCGTCCCGGTAGAACTGGTAGACGCCGGGCTCCGTCGGAAGGTCCTTGGCGCGCGCTCTGACGCCGCTTTCGTCCATCTACCCCCGGGTACGTTCCGACGGGCTTTGAGGCTGACGCGACGGGTCCGGGGGTCGTCGCCCGCCGCCGTCGCCCGTTACTTCGACGCTTCGAGGACGGCCGTTCGGATGGCCTCGTCGTACCCGGGGTGCGTCGACCACCGGTCGTCCGACGCGACGAGGTAGTCGATGGCCTCGACGGCGGCCCAACTGACGGAGAGGACGAGTTCGTCGTCGGTGCCGTTCTCGTCGGCGACGCCGCGAACTTTCGTTGCGCGGCCCGCCGAACTCCGTTCGCCGACGTCGTCAGGCGAAGCCTGACTGCTCGCCGGGGTCCCACCGGCAACGTTTCCGGAGTTCGCCCGACGGCCCGACGAACGCCGTTCGTCGACGCCGTTCGTCGACGCCCGGCCGCGTACCGCGGGTTCCTCGGCCGAGTCGCCGACCACCGCACGGAACGCGCGTTCGGCCCGGTAGAGGTCGTGGCCCAACGTCGTCGCGGCGAAGCGGTCGCTCTCGCTTCTCGTGACCGCATCCGCGTCGAGCAACGGCGGGAGGTGGCGGTGGCGCAGTTCCACCTCCAGTTCGTTTATCTCCCGGTCCGGGTGGTCGTCCGGCCCGCGGAGTCCGTCTTCGGTTCGGGCGGCGACGCGACGAGCGATTTCCCGCCGCGTCAGCGGTCGATTCGCCTCGACCACGGCGGCGAGGGTGTCGCGTCGCCGTCGGGCGGCGAGCAGTTCGTGGAGGGTATCACAAGTGGAGGGGACCATTCTACTTCCGACTATTTCTGCCGACGCTTAATTTTTATTCGCATTCGAAGAGTATGTCTGTTATTTTATCATTTCGACCGCGGTCGGTAGGTACAAACCGCGCCTGGCCGAACGCCGACTATGACCGACGCCGACGCCGACGACGCCGTTCGCGCGTGGCTCGTCGACCGAACGTACGACGACCGCGGCCTCATCATCCTCGTGTACGCGACGCCCGACGGCGAACGCGCCCGCCGGAAGGAAATGGCGGCGACGGTGATGCACCAACGCGGCATCTCCGCCACCGCCGCCGTGGACGTAGACCCCGAGGACTTAGACGAGGTGACGGACGCGGAGACGCGCGACCGGTACGCCGCGGAGGCGACGCGGATGCGCGAGCAACACGACCCGGACGACGAGGTGTAACACCCACCTTTTTCGAGGGGGTCCTCGCGCGCCTTCGGGGCGCTGTGGGGAACCCTCCCCGCAAAGATCTGGAGGAAAAATGCCGGCGACGTCGCGGCTTTTGGCCGCTCGCCGCCGGAGAACCGCTCGCTTCGCTCGCGGATGCAGGCTGTACACCAACCGACGAAGAGTGATATCGGTCTGATATGAAACCGCCGGACGGCGGTGGGCGTCTCAGTCTCAGCCCTGATTCTCGCACCAAACCCTTTATCGGATGACCTGACTACCCACGGGCATGGCCGCCATCGAACTGGACGGGGTGACGAAGCGGTACGAAGACGTCACCGCCGTCTCGGAGCTCTCCCTTACGGTCGAAGAAGGGGAGGTGTTCGGCTTTCTCGGGCCGAACGGAGCGGGGAAATCGACCACTATCAACATCCTCCTGGATTTCGTCCGCGCGACGGAGGGCGCGGTTCGCGTCCTCGGACACGACGCCCACAGAGAGAGCGTCGCCGTCCGGTCGCGGACCGGCGTCCTCCCGGAGGGATTCGACGTGTACGACCGCCTCACCGGACGCGCCCACATCGAGTTCGCCATGGACTCGAAGGGCGTCGAGGGTGACCCCGACGCGATCCTCGAACGCGTCGGCATCGCCGACGCGGCGGACAGGAAGGCGGGAGGCTACTCGAAAGGGATGCGTCAGCGTCTCGCACTCGGGATGGCCCTCATCGGCGACCCGGACCTCCTCATCTTGGACGAACCCTCCTCGGGTCTCGACCCCGCGGGAGCGAAGGAGATGCGCGAAATCGTCCTGCAGGAGGCCGAACGCGGGACGACGGTGTTCTTCTCCAGCCACGTCCTCGAACAGGTCGAGGCGGTCTGCGACCGCGTCGGCATCATGCGCGAGGGCGAACTCGTCGCCGAAGACACTATCGAGGGCCTCCGCGAGGCCGTCGGCACGGAATCGACGCTCCGCGTCACCACCGCGGGCGACGCCGTCCCCGACACCGACGCCCTCACCGCCCTCGACGGCGTCAGTTCCGTCTCCACCGACGGCGAAACGCTTCTCGTCTCCTGCGACGGCGACGCGAAGACGGCCGTCATCGGCGAACTCGAGTCGCAAGGTATCGAGGTGACCGACTTCGAGACGCGCGAGGCGTCGCTCGAAGACCTCTTCTTGGCCTACACCGGTCGGGACGACGAAGGTGCCGACGAAGCGGAGGTACGCGCATGACGTGGCGCGCAGTCGCGGAGAAGGACTTCCGGGACGCCATCCGGTCGCGGTGGCTGTTCGGCGCGACGGCCTTCTTCGTCCTGTTCGTCGGCGGGGCCACCGCCCTGTTCTTCGGGATGCTCCTGCCGCCGGACGCCCGCGACGCGTCGAACCTGTTCGGGTTCTTCGCGAACCTCGGCGTCTTCAGCCTCTCGTTCCCCGGTCTGTTGGCGCTCATCCTCGGATTCATCGGTCTCTCCACCTCGTACGGCGCGATAATCGACGAGCGCGAGTCCGGGTCGCTGAAGCTGATGCTGTCGCTCCCGAACTCCCGGCGCGACGTCGTCGTCGGTAAGCTCCTCGGTCGGAGCGCCGTCGTCGCCGTCGCCCTCCTGGCGGGCTTCCTCGCGGCGTTCGTCGGCTTCCTCGCGACGGGAACTTCCGTCGATTACGGCGCGTTCGTCCCGCACGTCGCCCTGACGGTCATCCTCGGCGTCGCCTTCGTCTCCATCGGCCTCGGCATCTCCGCCGCCGCCGACTCCAATCGCGAGGCGACGCTTGCGACGTTGGGTCTGTACCTCATCTTCGGCATCCTCTGGTCGTCCATCGCGGAGGGGATTCCGAAACTCATCAACTACGTCGCCGAGCAGGCCCCCTTCGTCTCGCCGTTAGAGAACCTCACGCGGGTCAAAATCGGCCTGTTCCTGAAGTACGTCAACCCGCTGAAGACGTACGAGACGCTCGCGGCGCAGGTGTACTACGGCGCGGGACAGGCCCGCCTCGTCTCCGCCGCCTTCGGCGAACAGGTCGCTCTCGGCCCGGTGTTCCAAGAGGGCATGCCGTTCTACTTCACCGGCTGGTTCCTCATGCTCGTGCTGTTGGCGTGGGTGGTCGCTCCGGTCGCTCTCGGCTACTACGTCTTCGAGAAGCGCGACCTGTAAACACCGGCCTCACGCGGTCCTCGCCGCGCCTCCGGCACACTCGAATTCGCACGCCGCACACGTTCTATCCGTACCGTCGAGTCTCTGACTCGCGGCGTCGGTACGGGACGCACGAGCTATCGTCCGACGAGTACACGGAGGCGTTCGTCGCTTGGTGCCGACAGGACAGCGGGATACTCACTACGACCCCTCAGTTTCTATCTCGATGGGGAACTCGCTGAGGCTTTCATCGTTGGACGTCGGGAGCAAGTACTGCTTCCACTCTCGCGTGTCAGGGTCGCCGTAGTCACCGATGTCCGGATGAGGAGAAACGTCGTCGTACTCATCCAGTCGCTCTCTGATGATCGAGCGGGCGCGCCGGCCTTCCGCCGTATCTCCGCTGATGTCGTCGAGAACTCTCCGTGGTTGGATCGTTATCTCTAGTCCGTACGGTGTGTATCTGCTCTTCCGATCCGTATAGAACGGAGCGCGCCCGACGATGAACATCGACTCTCCACAGAAACAAAATTCCCACTCCGGGTCGTTCGGGTCCTCGGGAACGTCGCTAGGCCATGGTTTCGGATCCCGTTCGTTTAGGAACTCGAGCGCCCTCCAGAATCGATCACGGTACTCCTGCTCGCTTCGCTCTTCGTCGGGAGGTTCGAAAAACACCACCAAGGTCGTTCGGTCGGCTATCGACTGGTGCTGTTCGAGATATCCTTGCAACCCCGCTTTTAGTTTGAAGAGCGCATCACGGTCGCGAGGACTCCCGACGAAGAGGTAACGAGCGGTATCGTTCCGTTCAGCGTTCACCGCGAAGTGACACGGGTAGCGGGTCTCTCGCATCGTCTCTCTGAACGCAGTATATCTCTTTTTCTTCCACGCGGCGAGCTCCTCCGCCTCTATCGCGTTCTGTAACTCGGACCGGTCGAACAGCAGCGCTGTCTTATCCATGAGCGAGGCGATGATGGCGAATCATTTCTCGAGATGCTGTCCGGCGAGAAGTTCGCTCTTCTCGTATTGCTTGCGCGTCTCGGTTCCGCTGATCTCAGCGACCTCTTCCGGTACCGAGACGACCGAATACCCGACGTCCCGTCCGATGGCGACCGTGTCTACGTCCGGGATGATCATGGTCTCCACGTTCGGATGGTCCTCGTACACGCCCTCGATCAGTTCTCGGCGCTCCTGTGCGGTGAGCGGATTCTTCTCGCTGAGTTCGGTGTCTCGGATGGCGATAACGACGTCTTTTCCGTTATCGGCGGCTGAATCGATGATCGTCCGGTGTCCGTCGTGGAGTGGCTGCCAGCGACCGATGAAGATGTGGCTCGGGTCGAATTTGAACCCCAGTTCTCCGTTGATCTCCTTGATACTCTCTTCCTCTGAACGCCTCGCCGTCCGAACCGCGAGTTCTACCCCCTCTTCCGCCGGCTCCTCGAACGGCGCGTCGATACCGGTGAAACCCTCGATCTCTCCGTTACGTGCCTGTTCGTACATCCCCTTCACATCGCGTTCCTCGCACACTTCGAGGGGTGCGTCGACGTGGACGAACGAGACGTCCTCGACCTTCTCGGCGATCAGTTCTCGCTGAGAGCGGTACGGAGTGATGAACGACGCGACGACGTCGAACCCTTGGTCGTTCAACGCCTGTGCGACTCCGGCAGCTCGCCTGAGGTTCTCGGTTCGGTCTTCCTTGGAGAAACCGAGGTCGGAATTGAGGGTGTTTCGGAGATAATCTCCGTCCAGATGGACCGTGCTCGGACCGACCAATCCCTCGGCGAGGGTCGTCTTTCCGGAACACGGCAGTCCGAAAAGCCATATCGTCTCTCCGGACATCAGTCGACCTCCCCCGCAAGCGAAACACGGCAGCGTCCGTCCACGCTGTTCTGAATTCCGCCGACTGCGGTGATTTCGATACTGTGCGCACGGGTCGGTATCGATTCGGTATTCGACGTCTCGTTAGACATGGATCTCGCCTCGTTTACTGGGGATGTGGGCTTCCTCGCAATCGGTCTCGACGGTCGTCGTCTCCGCGAACGACGCGACTCGCCGTGCTACTGTCTCGTCCTTCGCCGTGTTTCTCAGATCCACTCCGATTCCTCCGTGTAGCCCAACTCCCGGACGACCTCGGTATACGGCTCGTCGGCCTCCGCGAGCGCACTCTTGACAAACTCTTCTCTATCTCGCCAGCGAGCGTGTCTCGGCTCTTTCGTCGTCATCACCTTGTTGGGGTTTCCGACGTTCTCGGAGAGCAGTTCCGACGCGCCGAGGTCGGCGAAATCGACGATCTCCTCGACGGTCGAGCGGGTGTCGGTCAGAAGATCCTCGAACCGGACTCGAAGGACGCCGTCGAACGCGTCGCGAGTATCGAGGATGTGGCGATGGGCTTGCGCCCACTGCATCAGACAGACGTCGACGAGGTCCCCCTCGCGGACCCAACCCGGTGGGAGGTCGTAGCACCACAGCGAGCCGTCGTATCCGTCGATATCCAGATCTCCCACGTCGTACGTCTGGAACCCCCTGTTCAGCTGCCACCCGTCGTAGAGCCCGTTGATCGACGCCGCCGGGTTGCGCGTGAGATGGACGACTTTGACGTCGGTCTCGGGGAATAACTGCTCGCGGATCCACGGGAGCCGGTACGCGTCGCCACTCGCTTTCAGGACGAGCGTCCGATCGAAGTCGTCCGCCGTCAGTCCCCGCTTGTACCGATGCGAGGAGACGAACGGTCGGTCCTCGATCGTTTCGGCCTCGAACGGACTGCTCGCATCTCGCTCCGCGTACTCATCGTACTGCAACGGGGGGATTCCGAACCCTTCGAGTATCTCGTCGAGCGACGCTCCCTCGAGCAGTTGTTCGCCTATCTGCTCGTAGGGGAGTTCTCGCTCGGGGAACTGCAACGGAAGACGGACGAGCGTGTTATCCACGCGGTGCGTTCGGTCGCCGGGCCGGTCGGTCGCACCGACCTCGGCGAGGAGGTCAGTCAGGAGCCTCTCCCTATCGAACGACTCGAAGTCGGCCGGAACGACGTCGGACTCCAGCGCGGGGTAACCGATCCCGTGTAGAGTGAACCACCTGTCGTGTTCTCCGTCGAGACTACACGTTCCCTCGTGGTGACGAAGGATATCGAAAAGGAGGCTGCTACCCCCTCTCGGTGCCGTCGCGATGAGCAGTACGCCGTCGAAGTCGTCGGCCCGGTACTCCGACAGAACCGACCGCTTCTCCTCCGAGATAACCTCGTTTTTCACGCGTTCGTAGTTCTGCTTGGCTCGCTCTCGGAGAGCGACTGACGACTCTTCGACACTCACCGGTTGTCACCTCCCGGCGTCTCGACCCTGTCTGTTCTGGGACGGATCTCCGACGAGTCCATAACGATTTGAAGTATATCGAGTGACACGAAAACGATTCTGGCGTGTGATTGAAATCCCGGTCGCAGTCGCCGAGGGGACGAAGCGAGCTGATGGTTCCCTTCTCTCTGAAGCGTGCGACGTAGTTAGTCGCGCACGCCCCTTCCCGCCATAACGATCCGGATCCGGTACTCGAACCGGCTACTCAGCGAATTATCGGACGGCGACGGCTGTAACCGCGCTCTCGCGAGATGCTTCGTCCGCCAGAAGATATCTGACCGCGAACCTCACTCCGGCGGGTAGTCGATACCGCGTTCGTCCAAGAACGCCGCGAATCCCTCCTCGTCCAGCTCGGGCACGTCGTTCTCCTCGGCGTCGTCTCGCTTCCGTTGTCCCGCGCCCTCGCCGACGACGAGGTAGTCCGTGTTGCCGGAGACGCTTCCCGTCGCCGTCGCGCCGTGGCGTTCGACCAGTTCCTGCGCTTCGCTCCGCGTCACGGACAGCGACCCGGTGAAGACGAACGTGAGTCCGTCGAGTTCGTCGCCGCCGGACTCGGCCGCCCGCGCCTCCGGTTCGACGCCCTCCTCGCGGAGTGCCTCGACGGCGCTCCGGTTCCGGTCGTTCGCGAAGAACTCCCGGATTCGCTCCGCGACGGTCGGTCCCACGTCGTCCACCGCCCGCAGTTCCTCCTCCGTCGCGTCCATCACGGCGTCGAGACTACCGAACTCGCGGGCGAGGTTCCGCGCCGTCGCCTCGCCCACCTCGGGGACGCCGAGGGCGGTGAGGAAGTTCGAGAGCGTCGGGGTCCGCGTGTCGTCTATCTCGGCGACGAGGTTCTCGGCGCTCTTCTTCCCCCACCCGTCGAGTTCCGCGAGTTCCTCGGGTTCGAGGCGGTAGAGGTCGGCGAGTTCCGAGACGAGGCCCGTCTCGACGAGTTGTTCGACGCGTTCCTCCCCGAGTCCTTCGATGTCCAACGCGCCTCTGCTCCCGTAGTGGCCGACGGCGCGGACGAGTTGCGCGCCGCAGTCGAGTCCGCCGGTGCAGTAGGCGATGGGGCCGTCGCGTTCGACCGGACTGCCGCAGACGGGGCAGGAGTCGGGAAACTCGTAGGTGCCCTCCGAGCGGTCCTCCACGACTCCCGCCACGTCGGGAATCACGTCGCCCGCGCGCTTGATGCGCACCTCGTCGCCGACGTTCACGCCGAGGCGCGCTATCTCCTCGGGGTTGTGAAGCGACGCCCGCGAGACGGTGACGCCGCCGACGTCCACGGGGTCCAACAGGGCGACGGGCGTGAGACGCCCCGTCCGACCGACCTGCACTACCACGTCGGTGACCGTCGTCACCTCCGACCGGGCGGGGAACTTGTAGGCGAACGCCCACCGGACGGACCGGTTCGTCGCGCCCAGTCGCTCCCGTTTCTCGCGGGCGTCCACCTTGATGACCGTCCCGTCTATCTCGTAGTTCAGGTCCTCGCGGTCGGCCAACAACGCGTCCCGGTACGCCATCGCGCCCTCGATGTCGTCGTCGCGCTCGATTCGCTCGTTCGTCGGGAGGCCCCACGCGTCGAGTCGGTCGAGCGTCTCCCACTGCGTGTCGGGCGCATCCGTCGCGTCGAGAACGTCGTAGAAGAACACCGCGAGCGGTCGCTCCGCGGTAATCGAGGGGTCGAGTTGGCGAAGCGTCCCGACGGCGGCGTTCCGCGGGTTGGCGAACGGCTCCTTCCCCTCCTCGACGCGTTCGCGGTTGTGCTCGCGGAAGGCGTCGCGCGGCATGTACACCTCGCCGCGGACGGCGAGAGAGTCGAGGTAGTCGCCGCGGAGTTTCAGCGGCACGGAGCGTATCGTCCGCACCTGTCGGGACACGTCGTCGCCGCGAACGCCGTCGCCGCGGGTGGCCGCGCGTTCGAACTCGCCGTCGCGGTAGACGACTTCGACCGACAGGCCGTCGAACTTCGGTTCGCAGACGTAGTTGACCTCGCCCACTTCGTCTCGGACCCGGCGGTCGAACTCGCGGACGTCCTCGGCTTCGACCGACTGGTCGATGGAGAGCATCGGCGCGACGTGTTCGACCGTATCCAGTTCGTCCAGCGGTTCCCCGCCGACGCGGCCGGTCGGACTCGTCTCGTCGTCGAAGCCGAACGCCGCTTCGAGGTCCTGCAGGCGGGCGAACAGCGCGTCGTACGTCCGGTCCGCGACGAGGGGGTCCGCCTCGACGTAGTAGCGGTAGTCGTGTTCGCGCACGGCGTCGCGCAGGAGCGACACCTGTCTCTCGGCCTCCTCGCGCGAGAGTTCCTCGACCGGTTCGAAGTCGGTGTCGGGTTCGACGAGGTACGGGTTGTCGGCGTCGGCGTAGGCCGTCTCGAACTCCGCGTCGCCGGGCGACTGTTCGCTCATCGTTCGCCGGTGAGTACGCCGGGGGGTAAAATCCACGGGTGCGCGGGGATCGAGCGGCGACGGACGCTCCGTCTCGGACGTCTCGCCTACTCCAGCGTCGACCGCGCGTGTTCGCGGACGGCCTCGTGCGGGTCGTTCTCTGCCGTCTCCCGGAGGAGTCGGCGCGCCTCCGACCCGCCGACTCGCCCGAGTGCCGTCACCGCCGCGCGCCGAAGCGCCGTCCGGTCGTCCTCCAGCACCGACGCCATCGTCTCGGCGACGCGCGCCGGGTTCTCGCCGAGGCGGCCGAGGGCGTCGATCGCCTCGCGGCGGACGTCCGCGTTCGGGTCCGACGTCGCCCGGTCGCAGAGGGGCGACACCGCGGCGGCCGTCCCCAACTGCGCGCTGGCGCGGCACGCCCGCCGCCGGACGCTCGGGTCGTCGTCGTCGAGAGCGGCCACCACCGTCGGAATCGCCCGCGGGTCGCGGATTCGGCCGAGGGCGGCGACGACGTTCCACCGGAGTTCGGACTCCTCGTCGTAAGCGTCACAGAGGGGACCGACGGCTCGCGGGTGCGACTGCGCGCCGAGGGCCTCTATCACCCACGACCGGACGGCGGCGACGGGGTCGTCCAACCGGTCGATGAGCGCTCCGACGACGCGTTCGCGCGTCGAATCTGACAGTTCCTCGCCGTCGCGGAACTCGTCTGCGCGCGCGCCGAGTTCGGCGAACGCCCCCGCGGCCTCCTGTCGGACGAGGGCGTCGTCGTCGTTCAACCGGCGGAGGAGTGCGGGAACGGCGCGTTCGTCGTCCGCCCAGCGAACCGCCGCGATGGCCTCGCGGGCGACCGACGGGTCGGAGTCGTCCAACGCTTCGAGGACGAGTCCGCGCGCGCGTTCCCCGTTCGTGACGCGGAGGACGCGCACCACCGTCTCTCTGACCGCCGGGTCGTCGCCGGTCCGGAGGAGGTGCGCGAAGCGGTCCATCGCCGTCGTCGGGTCCACGTCGCGCGCGGCGCGGATCATCGCGTACCGCGTCGTCTCGTCGTCCTCCGCTTTTGCGGCCCCGAGGAGGGCGTCCAACGCCTCGGGGTCGCCGACGGTGGCGAGGGCCGTCGCGGCGGCCCGCCGAACCGCGTCGTCGTCGTCCGCGAGTCGCGAGACGAGGGCGTCCACCCCTCTCGGGTCCGCGAGCACGTCCAACGCTCTGACGACGGCCCGGCGGTCCGGCGCGGATCGGTCGCCCTCAAGCGTCTCGACGAGGGTCGGAACGGCGGTTCGGACGCCGCGTCGCGCCAGTTCGGCGGCCGCCTCCGCGCGGCGGTCGGCGTCGGCCAACGCCCCGCGGAGTCGCTCCTCGGACCAGTCGCAGACCGAGGGCTCGGCCACCACGTCGAGGCCGCGGAGCTCCGTTCGGCCGGCGCGGACGGCGAGTCTGTCGCCGACGGCGGCCCGTCCGGCCGCGGTCCCGCGGGCCGACGGCGTCTCCTCGCCGACGCCGAGTTCCGCCGGGTCGAACGCCACGGTTCCCTCGCCCACGTCGAGGAGGGCGCGTCCGTCGGCGACGGCGACCACCTCGCCGCGGAAGCGGGTTCCGCTCCCGTCGAACGCGTCCGACCCGGGGTCGATTCCGACGGCGGCATCGCCCCCGCGGACCGGTTCGACCGAGGGATCGGAGAGCCACAGACGGGCGACGGCGCGCGACCCGCGTTCGGCCGCCTCCGCCCGGTCGTCCGGGTCGGAGACGCCGACGCGCGCGCCGCCGGCCGCGACGACGGTTCGGCGTCGCTCCGCCTCTCGACCGGCGGCCGAGACGCCCCCGGACTCCGCCCGGCGCGCGGTCGAACGTCGCTCGGCGGCGTCGGACTCCGCCTCTCGGGGCGGCGACCCCCGTTGGCCCCCCGAATCGAGGAGGCGGACCGGGAGGCCCCACTCGCCGAACTCCGCGGCCGCGAGTTGGAGCGACCGCATCTCGGCGCGGAGGCCGGCGACGCTCTCGGCGAGTTCCGGGTTCGTCTCGACCACCGCGGTACAGAACGTCTCGACGGTCGAGAGCACCTCCTCGACGAGTGCGCGCCGGTCGACGACGACGCGTTCGGTGTCGCCCGGTGCGGTACCGTCCGGTTCAGTTTCGTCCGGTTCGGACGCCGCACCGTCCGTCTCGTCGTCTGATCCGTCCGTCTCGTCGCCGTCGTCCGCGTCCGCCGGTTCGGGCGTCGTCCCGTCGGGGAACGCCAACTCCGACTCGGATCCGGACTCGTCGGAGACGAACCGCGTCGCCACGCCGTCGCCCGCGGGTTCGAAGTGGAACTCGAGGCGTTCCTCGAAGAACTCCACGACCCCCGACTCGCCGTCGAGGACGCTCGAAACCGCCGCGAGCAGTTGGTCGAGGTGCCACCGGAGGTGGTCTCTCCCGCGACCGACCTCTCGCCCCCCGACGACGAGGCGAACGTCCGCCGGCGGGTCCGCGTCCCCGCCG
Source organism: Halopelagius longus (assembly GCF_900100875.1). NCBI lineage: Archaea > Methanobacteriati > Methanobacteriota > Halobacteria > Halobacteriales > Haloferacaceae > Halopelagius > Halopelagius longus. The sequence goes on from NZ_FNKQ01000003.1 coordinate 780,170, forward strand.
CGGATGCGGTCGTACACCGTAGCATCGTACGCGACGGTGACGCGCACGTCCGTCTCTCCCGACCCCTTCGACATGCATCTGAGACGACCGTAGTCCGGAAAAAACACTTCGGTGCGGTCGCCGCCCGCGGTTTCGGCGCGCCGTCGCCGCGTCCGCGTCGGAATGCCGTAACCGCCGGTTATAAGAACACGCGGGAATATGCGTGTGATACATGAACGACGGTTTCCACACCCGGAGTCTGCACGCCGGGCAGGAACCGGACTCGGCGACCGGTGCCCGCGCGCCGCCCCTCTATCAGACCACGTCGTACGCCTTCGAGGACGCGGACCGCGCCGCGGACCTGTACGCCCTCGACGCCGAGGGCGACGTCTACTCCCGCATCTCGAACCCGACGACGCGAATCCTCGAAGACAGGCTGGCGACGTTGGAGGCGGGCGTCGGCGCAGTCGCCACCGCGTCCGGGATGGCGGCACTCGACGCCGCGACGAGCATCCTCGCCCGTTCGGGCGACAACATCGTCGCCAGCGCCGATATGTACGGCGGTACCTCCACGTACTTCACGAAGATGGCGACCCGACGCGGCGTGGACATCCGCGTCGTGGACACCCTCGATTACGACGCCTACGCGGACGCGGTGGACGAGAACACCGCGTTCGTCCACGCCGAGACCATCGCCAACCCCTCCCTGAAGACGCCCGACTTCGAGCGTTTGGCCGACATCGCACACGAGGCGAAAGCCCCGTTGGTCGTGGACAACACGTTCGCGACGCCGTACCTCTGTCGCCCCATCGAACACGGCGCGGACGTCGTCTGGGAGTCCACGACGAAGTGGATTCACGGCTCCGGCACCACCGTCGGCGGCGTCCTCGTCGACGGCGGCACCTTCCCGTGGGAGCACGCCGACTACGACGAACTCTCCGGCGAGAACCCCGCCTTCGGCGTGAACTTCGTCGAACGGTTCGGCGACGCGGCGTTCGCCGTCGCCGCCCGCCAGCGTTCGCTCCGGACGCTCGGCAACCAGCAGTCGCCGTTCGACGCGTGGCAGACGATTCAGGGGTTGGAGACCCTCCCGCTTCGGATGCAGAGACACTGCGAGAACGCCCGCGAGGTGGCGACGTTCCTCCGCCACCACGAGGACGTCGCGTGGGTGTCGTACCCCGGCTTCGAGGACCACGAGACGCACGAGGTGGCCGCAGAGTACCTGGACGGCGGCTACGGCGGCATGGTGACGTTCGGCCTCGAAGCCGGCTTCGAGGCGGCGAAGGGCACCTGCGAGAACGTCGAACTCGCCTCCTTCCTCGCGAACATCGGCGACGCGAAGACGCTCATCATCCACCCCGCCTCCACCACGCACGCGCAGTTGAGCGCCGAGGAACAACGCGCCGCGGGCGTCGGTCCGGACATGCTCCGCCTCTCGGTGGGCATCGAGGACGCGAGCGACGTCATCGCCGACTTAGACGAGGCGATTCGGCGCGCGACGGACGAGGCGACGGGGGCGTGAGGACACCATGAAGACCGACAGCGGAACCATCGACGTGGGGGCGTTCGACTTCGAGTGTGGCGAGGAGATACCGAACCTTCGCGTCGCCTACGAGTCCTACGGCGAGTTCGACGGCGACAACGCCGTCCTCGTCTGCCACGCCCTCACCGGCAGTCAGAACGTCGCGGGGTACGGCTCCGAGACGACCGGACAGGCCCGCGCGTGGTGGAACGACATCGTCGGCCCCGGCAAGGCCGTCGACACGAACGACTACTTCGTCGTCTGCGCGAACGTCCCCGGGTCGTGTTACGGCACCTCCGGCCCGCCGAGCGGCGGCCCCGACGGCGAACCGTACGGGACGGACTTCCCGCCGGTCACCGTCGGCGACTGGACGCGTTCTCAGCGCTTGCTCTTGGACGAACTCGGCGTCGGCCGCCTGCACGCCGTCGTCGGCGGGAGCGTCGGCGGCATGAACGCCCTCGACTGGGCGAAGCGCTACCCCGACGACGTGCGCCGCGTCGCCTCCGTCGCCGCCGCCCCGCGCCTCGACCCGCAGTGTCTCGCCCTCGACGCCATCGCCCGCCGCGCCATCACCACCGACCCGAACTGGAACGGCGGCGACTACTACGACACTTCCGGCGAGGGCGGCGAGGGCGACGAGTCGCGGAACCCCTCGGACGGCGCGCAGGGGCCGACGAACGGCCTCGCCCTCGCGCGGCAACTCGGCCACGTCATGTACCTCTCGAAGTCCTCGATGGAGCAGAAGTTCGGCCGCCGGGCGGCGGGACGGGACGCCACCCGCGACGCGTTCCCGACGGACCCCGCCGCCTCCTTCTTCCCGTACCGCGACGTGGAGTCGTACCTCGACTACCAAGCGGAGAAGTTCGTCGAACGGTTCGACGCGAACTCCTACCTCTACCTCACCCGCGCGATGGACGACTACGACCTCTCGGAGGGGTACGAGGACGACACGCGCGCCGTCGCCGCCTACGAGGGCGAAGCGCTCCTGATGTCCTTTACCGGCGACTGGCACTTCACCACCGAGCAGTCGGAGGCCCTCGCGGAGTCGTTCCGCGACGCCGAGGTGCCCGTCGCCCACCACGTCGTCGAGTCCGACCACGGCCACGACGCCTTCCTCGTGGAACCGGAGAAGGTCGGCCCGCCCCTCCGGGACTTCCTCGATTCGGGCGTCTCGGGCCGGGCGATTCACGACACCGACGAGGAAGAGGAGGTAGACGACGGCCAGCAGTTCGCGCCCGTCCACAACAGCCTGTTTTCGGGGTAAGCGGCCGTCTTCGACCCGAAGGAATTTGTCCGTCTCGGACGACGCCTCGGGTATGCCTCTGCTCCGACTGGCCGGCCGAATCGCGGCGCTCCTTGTCGCTATTCCGGCGTACTACGTCGCGTACCTCCTGCTCACGGACGCCGTCGCCGTCGGCGGCGTCACTGCCGTCGGGGCGGCCGCTCTCGTCGTCGCCCTCGGCGCGACGTATATCGCCCTCATCCCGGACGGATTAGGCGCGCGAACCATCGGCGTCTCGTTCGGCGGCTTACTGGCCGTCGCCGCCATCGTCGTCCTCTCGACGCCGCTTCTGTCCCTCACGCCGTTCGTCGGACTCGCCGTCGGCGCAGTCGGTCTGGTCCTCCTCTTCGCGGGGGCGTCCGTCGCCGACGCGCGCGCGGTTTGAACCCCCTCGTCCCCGCTCGCCTCTCTCCCCGTCCGAGCCACCGGCGTATTTTGTGAGGATGAGGGTGTTTACCACACGCCGGGACGAATCTGGTCGCTATGTCCGACGAGAACGGCGAGGAGAGGCAGTTCGGATTCGACACGCGAAGCCTGCACGCCGGACAGGAACCCGACTCGGCGACGGGCGCGCGGGCACCGCCCATCTACCAGACCACGTCGTACGTCTTCGAGGACGCCGACGACGCGGCGAGTCAGTTCGCCTTGGAGAAGGAGGGGTACATCTACTCGCGGTTGATGAACCCGACCGTCGCCACGTTGCAGGAGCGTCTGGCCTCCCTCGAAGGCGGCGTCGGCGCGGCGGCGACGGCGTCGGGGATGGCGGCGTTCGACCTGGCGAACTTCCTCCTGGCGTCGGCGGGCGACAACGTCGTCTCCGCCTCGTCGCTGTACGGCGGGACGTACACGTACCTGACCCACACCGTCGAACGCCGCGGCGTGACGACGAAGTTCGTCGATACGCTCGATTACGACGCCTACGAGGAGGCCATCGACGACGACACCGCGTACGTCCACCTCGAAACCATCGGCAATCCCGCCCTCGTGACGCCGGACATCGAGCGAATCGCCGACATCGCCCACGACAACGGCGTCCCCCTGTTCGTGGACAACACGTTCGCGACGCCGTACCTCTGTCGCCCCATCGAACACGGCGCGGACATCGTGTGGAACTCCACGACGAAGTGGATCCACGGCGCGGGCACCACCGTCGGCGGCGTCCTCGTCGACGGCGGCACCTTCCCGTGGGCCGACCACGCCGAGAAGTACCCCGAGATAGCGCAGAACAACCCCGCCTACCACGGCGTCAACTTCGCGGAGACGTTCGGCGACGCGGCGTTCACGTACGCCGCCATCGCCCGCGGCCTGCGCGACTTGGGCGGGGCCCAGTCGCCGTTCGACGCGTGGACGACCATCGAGAAACTGGAGTCGCTCCCGATGCGGATGGACCGCCACTGCGAGAACGCGATGGCCGTCGCGGAGTTCTTGGAGGACCACGACGAAGTCTCGTGGGTCAACTACCCCGGACTGGAGGGCCACGAGACCCACGAGGAGGCGTCGAAGTACTTAAACGGCGGCTACGGCGGCATGATAACGTTCGGCTTGGAGGAGGGGTACGAGGCGGCGAAAGGCACCGTCAACGAGGTCGAACTCGCCTCCCTACTCGCGAACGTCGGGGACGCGAAGACGCTGGTCATCCACCCCGCCTCGACGACGCACCAGCAACTCACCGAAGAGGAACAGGCGGCCGCGGGCGTCACCCCCGACATGGTGCGCCTCTCCGTCGGCGTCGAGGACGTAGACGACATCGTCGCGGACTTAGAACAGGCCATCGAGGCGGCGACGAACTGAGTCGCGCCGGCGTCCGACCCGAGGAGGCCCGAATCGGACGCCGCGTCCGGCGGTTCGGTCCTTCGAGAACCGTCGGAATTTAATCATCCGCTTTCGAGTACCCGTACGTGGTCGAAGTACTCCTCGTTATCGGACTCGTCGTCGCCGCGTTCGTCGGGTTCAACATCGGCGGTTCGTCGACCGGCGTCGCGTTCGGCCCGGCCGTCGGGAGCGACATCGTGTCGAAACTCGCCGCCGCGGCGTTGATGACCGGGTTCGCCTTCCTCGGCGCGTGGACCGCCGGGCGAAACGTCATCGAGACCATGGGCGGCCAGATCGTCCCGGAGAGTCAGTTCACGCTGGCGGCGAGCGTGGCGGTCCTGTTCTTCGTCGGCCTCGCGCTTCTCATCTCGAACACCTTCGGCGTCCCCGCTTCCACGTCTATGACTGCCGTCGGCGCCATCGCCGGCCTCGGCGTCGCCACCGGGACGCTCAACGCCGAGGTCATGCTCGAAATCATCTCGTGGTGGATCGTCGCGCCGGTCATCGCCTTCTGGATCTGCGCCGTCGTCGGGCGGTACGTCTACCCGTATCTCGACGCGAAGCTGAAACTCGACCGTTCGCCGGGTCCGCTCTTGACGCTCGACCGGTCCGGGGCCGTCCCCCGCCCGACGTACGGGCCGAACACGACGCCCAGAGAACTCGGAAGCATCGTCCTCGTCGTCGTCATCGCCTGCTACATGGCGTTCTCCGCGGGCGCGTCGAACGCCGCAAACGCCGTCGCGCCGTTGGTCGGCAACGGCGCAGTCGGCATCGACGCCGCCATCCTGCTTGCGGCGGGGGCTATCGGCCTCGGCGCGTTCACCATCGCGCGCCGGACGCTGGATACGGTCGGCAACGACCTGACCGAACTGCCGATTCTGGCGGCCCTCGTCGTCGAGACGGTGTCGGCGTCGCTCATCGCCATGCTGTCGTGGCTGGGAATTCCCGCCAGTCTGGCCGTCTCCGCGACGATGTGCATCGTCGGCCTCGGGTGGGGGCGGGCGACTCGCTCCGTCACCATCGGCGAGGCTCTCGGCGGCAAGTCGCCGGGGATGTCCGTCAACGCCCTGACGGCCGAGACGGACGAGAACGTCCCCGCCGTCGGCGAGGAGTCCGAGACCGACCTCGCGGGCCGGAACCTGTTCGACCCGGGGACGACCGGCCGAGTCATCTTCTTTTGGCTCCTCACCCCCTCGCTGTCGGCCGCGGCGTCGTACGTGCTGTTCGCGCTGACTTCGTTTTAGTCATATTCGCTTGGACACGGTGGACGCGCGTCCGGTGACGGCGGCGGGGTTGTGCCGTCATTGAGCGCGAGGAACAGCAAAGTCTAATGGTGTGGGTTTCCAACCGTGGCGTGATGCCCACGGTAGAATACCTCAACTACGAAGTACTCGACGACAACGGCTGGGACATGGACGACGACGACCTCTTCGAGAAGGCCGCCGACGCCGACCTCGGCGACGAGGATTACGGTTCGCTCGACGTCAATCAGGGCGAGTACATCCTCGAAGCCGCCGAGGCGCAGGGCTACGACTGGCCCTTCTCGTGCCGCGCCGGCGCCTGCGCGAACTGCGCGGCCATCCTCTTCGAGGGCGAAATCGAGATGGACATGCAGCAGATTCTCTCGGACGAGGAAGTCTCCGAGAAGAACGTCCGCCTGACCTGCATCGGTTCCCCCGAGGCCGAAGAGGTCAAAATCGTCTACAACGCGAAGCATCTCGACTACCTCCAGAACCGCGTCATCTAACCCGGCAGCGCCCGAGTAGGTGCGCGCAATTACACTCTCTTTATCGAACCGAACTCATCGCCCGCGTCGCGTCTTCCTCGTGGGATCTGTCGCACACTCTCTGTCTCGTAGGGGAGTGACCAGAACTATCTGAGCAGGAGAGGGCGCACGACCCGTCCTCGAACCGTGTTCGAGAGATACCGCTCGTTACGGTTGCCGTGCTACTCGCCGAGTTGAACTGTATTTCCGGTACCGGTGTTCTTGAACTCCACCTCACCGCAGTGCGGACATCCGTCTTTCGTGGGAACCAACCGTCTGTCTTCTTCGACCGCCTCCGTGAACTCGCCGCACGACCGGCACATCAGTAGGTCCATTCTCCTTCCTCGTTCGACTCGGTAACGCGGGCCGACCGTTCGTTCCACAGCGGTGTTGCAAGCTCGGGGTCGGCACCGAGAATCGCCGAAATGTGGGGCTCTATCCGGTCGAACTCCGCTGTCGGTTCGACTAACTGCCGTTCGGAGTCGTACTCGACGAGTCCGGCCGCTTCTAACTTCGGGATATGAGCGTGATGCAGGCCGATCTTGATTCGCGTTACTATCTCGCCGGAAACCTCTGTCAGTGGCGCGGGGTGGTCGTGTCTGACGATCAGTTTGGTGAGGTCGTCAACCGTCAACGACCGCTGCTGTTCTGCGAAGACTGCGAGGACGAGACGGCGATGCTCGTCTTCACAGAGAGTGAGAATCGTATCGAACTCGGAGAAACTCCTGCTCATTATATTCTTGTAGATGACTTACGTAGTTCACCCCTTCTTTTGGGTATACAAGGTATTTATAAACTCGTCTACTCCGGAGGGCGTGTTTGGGGCAGCGTACTCCCGAGGACCGAACTGATTCCCCGACGAAGCCGGGACGCGACCGCTTGCTGGGAGATTCCGAGTTCGTCGCCGAGATTCTCCATCGTCACGTCGCGCGGCGTGTTGAAGTATCCCCGCTCGTACGCGAGCACCAGTGCCTCTTGCTGTGCGTCGGTGAGCGCGGCTTCGGTTTCCGACTCGATCGGCGTGAGCGCGTGTAGTTTGGTGAGCGCGATCGGTATCTCTAACTCCCGGCAGCGGTGTTGGAACTCCGCGATGTCCTGTCTATCGTCTCCGCGGATGTCGAACGTCCACTGCTTGTTCGTGCCGACGGCCTCGATCAGTGCGATCTTCGTCTCCGTCAGTATGGTGAGCACGTCGTCGTAGTCGAGCGCCCACTCGACACGCAACAGATACTCGTCGGCGACGGCGTCGACGAACTGGATCTGCTTCACCCCCGAATGCTCGGAAAACGCTCCCTCGATGTCGTCGGTTTCCACGCCCCGAACCCAGAAGTACGGGATCACCACGTCTCGTGCGGGAATGATCCGCTCCAGTTCGACCGTCACCCCCGGCAACCGTTCGAACACGGTTCCCAGCGGAAACTTGTTGGACGGGACCGTAAACGTCGCCTCGGTAGCCATACTCCGAATCGTCGCTCCCTATCAGTAAAGGACTGCTGACAGTACGAACGGGGCGGCGGTAGAGAACGGGTCACCCACGTCGCTGCTTCCCGTCTCGTCGGTCCCGAAGAGGCGTTCGCGGCGAGCCCCCGACTGAGACGCCTCTGAGCGGCGCATTTACCGCTGTTTGAGCCTTCGCGCCTCCGACGTCCCGTCGTGTTTCTCGACTTTCAGGATACCAAAACGATAACTCCCCCCGGTGCAGTGTGCCCGTATGTTCGCCACCGTACCCGACCTGCTCCGACTCCTCGTCGTCCCGGTGTTGGGGTGGGCGGCTTGGCGTGACGTGGAGACGCGTCGCGTTCCGAGCGTCACCTGGTATCCGCTCGTCGCACTCGGCGTCGTCCTCCTCGCGTGGGACGCCCTCGGACACCTCTCGTTCGCGACGTTAGCCGACCGACTGTTCTTCGTCCGCGTCGGCGTGAGCCTGCTGTTCGTCGCACCGCTTTCGTACGCCTTCTGGTATCTCGGCGGGTTCGGCGGCGCCGACGCGAAGGCGCTCATCACCTTCTCGATACTGCTGCCGACGTTTCCGACGTACTACCTGCCCGGAATCGCCCTGCCCGCGGAGGCGACGACGCTCGGCGTGTTCTCGATGACCATCCTCACGAACACGGTCATCTTCGCCGTCGGCTATCCGCTGGCGATGGCCGTCCGGAACGTCCTCGACGGCGACACGGAGATTCCGCTCCTGTTCTTCGGTCGGCGCATCGCCACCGCCGACCTCTCGACGGCGCACGGCCGCCTGTTCGAGACGCCCGACGGCTACACCCGCAACGGACTCGACATCGACGCCCTCCGGATGTACCTGCGGTGGCGCGGGACGACGCTCGCGGCACTCAGAGACGACCCCGAGGGCCACCGCGACCCGGCCAGCATCTCGCAGACGTACGACCCCACCGACGGCGCAGTCGGCGACGGCGTCGCTACCGACGGTGGAGTCGCCGCCGACGCGGGGTCGGACGCCGATGCTCACGCCGCCGCGGCGGCTATCGTCGACGCCGAGGACCCGTGGGGCGCGGAGGCGTTCCTCGACTCCATCGAAGGGTCGGCGTACGGGACGACGCCGGAGAAACTCCGGGGCGGCCTCGACGTCGTGACGACGACCGACGAAGTGTGGATCTCGCCGGGCATCCCGTTCCTCGTCCCGATGTTCTTCGGCACCGTCGTCGCGTTCACCTACGGCGACGTACTGTTCGGCGCCGTCGGTGCCCTCGGTATCGTCTGAGCCGTCGTTTTTTCTCTTCGGGCGACGAAACGCCCGCCCGTGACCCTGAACCGACCCGTCGGCGTCGGCGTCGTCGCCGCCGTCCTCGGCGGGACCGTCGCGTACCTGCTGTTTCCGGACGCCCTCCTCGCGGCGACCAACGCGGCGCTCTGGGGCGTCGGCGGGGGCCTGACCGTCGCGGAGGGGGAGGCGTGGACCGGCGGCCCGAACGAGGGCGGCCTCGAAAACGCGATTCCGGCGGTCGTGTTGCTCCTGCTCGGTATCTTCGGCGTCCACGACGGACTCCCCATCGACGGCGGACTGCGGATAGCGCTCGTCGTCCTCGCGGCCGGGGGACTCTTGGTCTGTACCAACGCCGGCGTCCGCTTCGGCCGACGGACGGCGGCCGACTGACTCCTCCGCCGGTACAAAAGACATATCGGCCGGCACCGCATGGTTCGACGCGATGACCGAGGACGTGGAGGTGGCGTTCGGCGAGAGTGGACTCGTCCCCGCAGTCGCGCAGGACGCCGACTCCGGGGAGGTGCTGATGCTCGCGTACGTCTCGCCGGAGGCCTTAGAGCGGACGCGCGAAACCGGACGGGCGCACTACTACTCCCGGAGCCGGGACGAACTGTGGGAGAAGGGCGCGACGAGCGGACACACCCAGACCGTTCGGGAGGTGCGCGTCGACTGCGACGCCGACGCCCTCCTGTACGTCGTCGAACAGACCGGCGGCGCGTGCCACACCGGTCACCGCTCGTGTTTCCACCGCACCGTCGACGGCGAGACGGTCGGCGAACGCGTCTTCGACCCCGACGAGGTGTACGACTGATCGACAGACGATGACAGACGCCACAACGGCGGACGTCGGCGAGAACGAGGCGACCCACCCCGACGTTTCGGGCCTCGTGGCCCGACTCCGCGAGGCGAGAGCGGCCGTCGACGACGTCGAGTCCGCCATCGAAGACCACGGCGAAGACGCGGTGAACCGCGCGGTCGGCGCGTACCGACGAGCGACGGCGCTCCTCGACAACTACGAGGACTCCGCGACGGGGACGGGCGACTTCCAGGCGTACGTCGAGTTCCAAGACGAGTTCCTCGGCCTCGTCGAGGACCTCCCCGAGGACGCCCCCGCCCGCGAGGCGTTCGAGGACGCCGCAGAGCGCATGGACCGCAGGCGACTCCGCGAACGCGACTTCGACGGAGCGCGCGAGGACCTCCAACCGGCGGCGGACCTCAAACGACTCCTCGACCGGCGCGCGGAGGCCGGCGAGGAACTCGAAGCGGTGCGCCGCGACGCCACCCTCCGACTGAAGGAGTTAGACGAGCGAGCGGACGAACTCGCGGATCTGGTCTCCCTCGGCGAGGCGGACTTGGACGCGCCGGTCGAACGCCTCGAAGAGCCGATCGAGGCGTACGCCGAGGCGGTCCGCGAGGAGTTTCGGACGTGGAAGGAGGAGGCTCCCGCCCGGGAGGTACTCGACCTGCCGGCGACGGCGGAGTCGTACCCGTTAGTCGAGTTCCAGTCGCCGCCGCGGGACGTTCTCGACTACGTGCGCGAGAACCCCGGCGGCGACCACCCGATACCGAAACTGCTCGAGTACACCGGCTACTCCGGGTCGAAACTCGACCACTACGTCGACGACGCGGCGGCGCTTCAGACGTCCGTCGCCGTCCACCGGACGTACCTCGAACGACTCGACGCCGACCCCCTCGTCGTCTCGTGGCCGCCGCCGCAAGCGGAGGTTCTCCGCCGCCGGGCCGACGAGATAATCTCGCTCCTCGATCGGTTCGCCTCCGAGGACACCGTCGCCACCCTGCGCCGCGTGCGGGACCTGACGTACCGCGACGACTACGCCCGCCTCCGGACTGCCGCCCGCGCCCGCAGCGAAGTGACCGACGAACAACTCTCCCGTCTCCGGTCGGGGGCGGTCGAGGCGGAACTCGAAGCCGTCCGGGAGTCACGGGACCGCCTCGCGGCGGTCCTCGACGAGACGGACGAGGACTGACGCATGGTCGTCGTCGCCGCCACCGCGTTCGTCGTGGGCGCAATCTGTCTGTTCTACGCGGCGAGAGCACTCCGGACGCGCCGGGCGGCCGCCCGCCTCGACGTCGAGGAGGACCCCACGGCGTGGCTCCTCCCCCCCGACGAACGCGAGGAGGCCCCCGACGACCCCGTCGAGGATATCTCGATAGAGCGCGGAGCGGTGCTCCTGTTTCTCGGCCTGCTCTGCTTTCTGTTCGGCATCATCAGTCTCTGACCGAGGCTCGATGGCGACGGGAGACGGCGAGAAGAGAAGTCGAGGGGGTCCGCTCTGCGACCGAAGTCAGCGCGCGTCGTCGAGAGCGACGCGAAGCGCGGATTCGGCCCCGTCCGCGAGTTCCTGCGCCCGTTCGAGGTCGCTGGACTCGGCGTAGACGCGCACCTTCGGTTCGGTTCCCGAGGGACGGACGAGAACCCACGCGTCGCCGTAGTCGAGGCGGTAGCCGTCCGTGGTGTTCGGCGTCGCCGAGGAGTTCTCGGCGTACTCGCGGGCGGCGTCGAGCATCGCCTCCAGTTCCGCCTCCGTCTCGTACTCCAGATTCACGCGGACGTTGTGGTAGTCGGCGTACGGCGCGGCGAGTTCGCTCGCCGGGGTGTCGGCGACGAGTTCGAGGAACTTCGCGCCGACGAACGCGCCGTCGCGGACGAGGCGGAAGTTCGGGAAGAAGACGCCCCCGTTGCCCTCGCCCGCGATGGGGACCGACTCCCCGCGCGCCCACAGTTCCTGGATGCGCGTGATGATGTTCGTCGCGCCGATGGGCGTCAGTTCGAGGTCCGCGCCCACCTCGTCGCAGACGTCCACGAGTCGTTGCGAGACGTTGACGGCGGCCACCGTCGTGTCGCCCTCAGAGAGGTTCTCGGCGGCCAGAGCCGCGAGCGACGACTCCCCGGGGATGAACTCGCCGTTCTCGTCCACGAAGACGGCCCTGTCGGCGTCGCCGTCGTGGGCGATACCCACGTCGGCGTCCGCGGCCGTCACGAGGCGACAGAGGTCCTCCAGTTCGCTCCCGACCGGTTCGGAGTTGCGCCCCGGGAAGGTGCCGTCCGGCGTGGCGTTGACCGTGACGACCTCACAGCCCAGTTCGCGGAAGAACTGCGGACTCGTGAGTGCGCCCGCGCCGTGGCCCGGGTCGAGGGCGACGGTCAGATCCGCCTCGGCTATCGTCTCTCGGTCCACCGCCGAGAGGAGGTCCGCGACGTAGTCGCGGTTGGCCGACTCGACGGTTCGGACGCGCCCGACGTCCTCCCACGTCGCCGTCGCGAACTCCTCCGAGAGGATGTGGTTCTCGATGCGTTCGAGTTCGGCGACGGACAGTTCGACGCCGTCGGACCCGACTAACTTGATGCCGTTGTACTCCGGCGGGTTGTGCGAGGCGGTGATGACGACGGCCGGCACCTCCTCGACTTCGCAGTAGCGGACGACGCCCGGCGTCGGGACGACGCCGAGTTGGTCGACGTCCACCCCGACGCTGGCCAGTCCGCTCTCGGCGGCGTTCGACAGCATCTCCCCCGTCGTCCGGGTGTCGCGGGCCACCACCACGCGGTCGGTGTCCCAGACGGTCCCTGCCGCCTTCGCCACCCGGAGGACGAACTCCGGGGAGAGGCCGTCGCCGACCACCCCTCTCGTCCCACTCGAACCGAACAGTTTCATCGTGGGGTACTGGTTCGCCCGGCGACAAAGCCGTTCCGAACCACAGCGACCTCTTTCGATTCCGAGTTATCGGTTCGTCCGACCGGTCGGCGTTCCGGCGGACGAGAGCGGACCGTCGGCGCGAAAAAGTGGACGAGGGCCTACCGCCGACGCCGACTCGGAATCGCCGCCTCCGGAGCCTTTAGGCGCGGCGCACGAGGACGAGTTCACATGGCAGACGCGTTTCCGTCGTTCGAAGTCGTCCCCGCGGTGGACATGCAGGACGGCGAGGTAGTGCAGTTAGTGCAGGGCGAACGGGGCACCGAGAAGCGCTACGGCGACCCGGTCGAGGCCGCGAAACGGTGGGTCCGCGAGGGCGCGGAGACGCTCCACCTCGTCGATTTGGACGGCGCGTTCGAGGGCGAACGGAAGAACGCAGACGCGGTGGCGGCGGTCGTAGACGCCGTGGACGTGCCGGTGCAACTCGGCGGCGGCATCCGGACGGCCGACGACGCGTCGAACCTCCTCGAACGGGGCGTCGAACGCGTCATCCTCGGCACCGCGGCGGTGGAGAACCCCGAACTGGTCGAGGAGATAAGCGACGACTACCCCGGCCGCGTGGTGGTGAGTCTCGACGCGAAGGACGGCGAAGTGCTCGTCTCGGGGTGGACGGAGAGCACCGGCCTCGACCCCGCGGAGGCGGCGAGTCGGTACGAAGAACTCGGCGCGGGCGCGATTCTGTTCACCGACGTGGACGTCGAAGGGCGGATGGAGGGCGTCCAGACGGACGTGACGAGGCGCGTCGTCGAGGCGGTGGATATCCCGGTGGTCGCGTCGGGCGGCGTCGCCTCCCTCGACGACGTTCGCGCCCTGCGGGACGCCGGGGCCGCCGCCGTCGTCGTCGGGACTGCGCTCTACGAAGGGACGTTCACGCTCCGCGAGGCGGCGGCCGCCGCGGAGGAGTCGGAGTAAGCGTCGGCGTCGTCCGCGGGCGGGCGGTCACAGCGAAATCCACGCCGAGAGGCGGCGGGCGACGTACTCCGCCGTCGCGTAGACGCCCGCGCCGGCGACGACGAGGCCGACGCCCACGTCCGAGAGCGTCGGAGAGGTGACGTACGGAACGCTCACGAGCAACGATATCGCCGTCAACACCGCCCGCTTCGGGCCCATATCCGACCGCTCTCTCCGCCCTCGTATCAATCTACGTCAGACGCGCCTCGGTCGGACGCGACGCTCGCGCGACCGGTCGTTCGACCGGAAACGGAGGGGTTCACTCCCGCCGCGTCCCGCGGTTGTGCCCGTCGCGTCGCACTCCGTCCGCGGACCGGTACGTCACTGCGGTCACCACGGCGGCGGACGCGATGACGATGAGCGCGACACCTAACGCCGTCTCCGTGCCCGACCGGGAGAACAGCAGCAGACTCCCGAGACAGAGCGTGTACAACGCCACCGCCGCCCCCTTCCAGCGCATGGCCATACCGCCCCTCTGTACGCGTCCCCAATTAATCTCCGGCAGACAGCCGTCTGACGATGGTAGGTGCTTACTGGAGGGATAACGCCCGGAATCGGACGTGTCACGTTTTCTTCCGGCGTTCGAGCGACGAACCTCTCGAAAAACCGAGTGCCGCGAGCGCAATCGTCATACGGGAGGGCGAGAACTGGGAGCCATGAGCGACGACGCGGAACGCACGGCGGCCGTCTCGCGGGAGACGGCGGAGACGACGATAGACCTGACGCTCGCCGTGGACGGTGACGGCGACGCCGTCGTGGACACCGGCCTCGGTTTCTTCGACCACATGCTCGAAGCGTTCGCCAAACACGGCCTGTTCGACCTGACGGTCCAGTGCGACGGCGACCTGCACGTCGACGACCACCACACCGTAGAAGACGTGGCCATCGTCCTCGGAGAGGCGTTCGCGGAGGCCCTCGGCGAGAAGCGCGGCATCGTCCGCTACGCCGACCGGAAGGTACCCTTAGACGAGGCCGTCGCGGGCGTCGTCGTGGACGTGAGCGGTCGGCCGTACTTCGCGTTCGAAGGCGAGTTCTCGCAGGACCGCATCGGCGAGTTCGCGAGCGACATGGCCCGGCACTTCGCGTACTCGCTGGCGATGAACGCCGGACTGACGCTCCACGCGGAGGTGTCGGGCGTCAACGCCCACCACGAGGTCGAAGCCCTGTTCAAAGCGCTCGCGCGTTCGCTTGACGACGCGACGCGCGTCGACCCCCGGCGGAGCGACACGCCGAGCACGAAGGGCGAACTGTAGCGACGATCGAAACGGAGCGGTCAGGCCTTTCTCAACGTACCGCCGTCGTCCGCGAGGACGCCGCGTTCGACGGCGTAGTCGATGATGTCGCGGACGTGGTCGTCGTCTAAGTCGTACGCCCCGGCGGCGAGTTCCTCGACTTCGGCCCGTTCGACGGGGAACTCGCGGTTGTTCAACAGGCGCATCACCTTCCGGAACTGCGGCGGTTCCTCGCCCGCGGGGGCGGCGTCCGAGTCCGCGCTCTCGTCTTCGGCGCTCTCGTCCGTCCGTTCGGCGTCCGTCTCCGTCGCCTCGCGTTCGCCCGCGTCTTCGGCGGCCGCCGCTTGAAGAGGTTCGCCCGCCTCCTCGTCCGTCGCGTCGGCGATGCCGGTCGTCTCGGCGTCCACCGTCGCGTCGCCGGAGTCGGCGTCGCCCGCCGTCTCGGGTTCGACCGGCGAAGCGTCGGCATCGGACGCCGCCGCGGAGAGTTCGTCGGCGGCGTCTCTCCCGGCCACCATCGGGGAGTTCGACCCGAGCGAGTCGGTCGGGTCGTCGCGTCCGCGTTCGACGCCCCCCTGTTGGCCTCGTCCGGCGTCGCCGCCGCTACCGCTCTCGACGCCGAGACGGTCGAGGAGCGGTTCGAGGACGGTTTCGAGCGTCGAAGCGCAGTCGCCGCAGAGGACGACGCGACGCTGTTCGTCCTCGGCGGGGGACAGTTCGGGTGGCAGCACTTCGTAGATGCCGTCGGCGTCGGCACCGCAGAAGTCGCAGGAGCGAAGTTCGCGCATAGGCACGTGCCACCTCTCGCCGTCGGACTGATTAAACCCCCGGCAGACGGGGCGTCGCCCGCTCTCGGTGGTACAGAATTAAAGCCGCCCGCCGCGAACGTCCGGCGACGGATGTTCGACGAAATCATGCAGAAGTTCGAGGGGAGTCCCAGCCAACAGGCTGTCATCCGACTCCTCCTCGAACGCGGGTTCTCGGTGAACGACGAGGGGCGCGTCGTCTCCGGCGGTATCGAGATTCCGAACACCGGCATCGCGCGCGAGATAGACGTCGACCGGCGCGTCGTGGACTCCACGACGAGCGCGATTCTCGAAGACGAGGAACTCCGCCGCATCTTCCAGAACATCTCCTCCATCCCGAGTCTGATGGACCTCGCGCCCGTGTTGGACCTCTCGGTGCTCACCGTCGAACCCGGCGACGCCGACGAACCCGGAATCGTCGCCGAAGTTACGTCTCGAATCGCGGCGCGCGACATCTCCATCCGGCAGACGATAAGCGAGGACCCCGAGTTCACCGACGACCCGAAGCTGTACATCGTCACCGACGAACCCCTTCCGGGGGACCTGTTGAACGAACTCTCCGCCTTGGAGTTCGTCCGGAAGATATCCATCGCCTGAGTCGCCCCTCGCGCGCATCCCTCGTCCACCTCGGAGCGCCAACGGTTTCGGTCTCACTCCCGAACGACGCGTAGATGGACGTCGGGACTCGACTCCGCCGGAATCAGGTCGCCGTCTACGCAGTCGCCGTGGCGGCCGCGATTTGGCTCGGCGTCGCTCGTCCGGACGCGGCGGCGTCCTTCGAGCGGTTCATCGACCCCGCGTTGGTCGTCCTGCTCTACGTGACGTTCCTCGAAATCCCGTTCGTTCGACTCCGCCGCGCGTTCGCGAACGGACGCTTTCTCGCGGCGGCCCTCGGGATGAACTTCCTCGTCGTCCCCGCCGTCGTCTGGGCGCTCACCCGGTTTCTCCCCGCCGACCCGGTCGTCCTCGTCGGCGCGTTCATGGTTCTCCTGACGCCGTGCATCGACTACGTGATAACGTTCACCGAACTCGCGGGCGGCGACGCCGAACAGGTCACCGCCACCACGCCCGCCCTGATGCTCGTTCAACTCCTGTTGCTCCCGGCGTACCTCTGGCTGTTCATGGGCCGACGGGTCGCGGCGGTCATCGAACCCGAACCGTTCGTCGAGGCGTTTCTGTTCATCATCGCCCTCCCGTTGACGCTGGCGTGGGCGACCGAAGCGTGGGCCGAGCGGTCGGCGACCGGCGACCGGTGGCAGGGGCGGATGGGGCTTCTGCCCGTTCCGATGCTCGGCGCGACGCTGTTCGTCGTCGTCGCCTCCCAACTCCCGCGGGTGCGAGACTCCACCGGCCAAATCGCGGCCGTCGTTCCGGTGTACGCGGCGTTTCTCGTGATACTCCCGCTGCTCGGGCGGGTGGCGGCCGGACTGCTCCGGATGGACGTCGGCGAGGGGCGCGCGCTCGTGTTCACGTCCGTCACGCGAAACTCGCTCGTCGTCCTTCCCCTCGCGTTGGCCCTCCCGGCGGGCTACGAGTTGGCTCCGGCCGTCGTCGTGACCCAGACGCTCGTCGAACTGACGGGGATGGTCGTTCTCACACGCGTCGTCCCGGCGTGGCTCGTACCGGACGCCCCCGGACCGGTGTCGCTCCCTCGCCTCTCGAAGGGCGAGTGAGGCTCCGGAGCGGCGCGGTTCCGCGACCCGAGGCGCGAACCTTTTGGCCGATGGCGGCCCTACCCCGTCGCATGAGCGACGACGCCTACCGCACCGTCGCCGGACGCGGCGAGGCCGCATTCGAGGTTCGGGGGTCGGAGTTCATCGGCTACGTCGCGCCCGCAAACTCCGTCGAGGAGGCGGAGGCGTTCGTCGCCGAGATAAACGAGCGACACCCCGACGCGACGCACAACGTCCCCGCCTACCGCGTCCCCGCGGGGGGCGAGTCGGCGGGCGCGGGGACGATGCTCCGAGAGTACTCCTCGGACGACGGCGAACCGTCCGGCTCCTCGGGCAACCCCGCCCTGAACGTCCTCGTCCAACGGGAGATTCGGAACGTCGTGGCCGTCGTCACGCGCTACTACGGCGGGACGAACCTCGGCGTCGGCGGACTCGCGCGGGCGTACTCCCGCGGCGTCAAGGAGGCCATCGACGACGCGGGCGTCGTCGAGGAACTCCCCCACGAGACGTTCTCCGTCGCCGTCGAGTACGACGACTCCGGGACCGTCCGCGGCCTGTTGGAGAGCGCGGGCGTCGAGTTCGACGCGGCCTACGAGGCGGACGTCTCCTTCGACGTTCGAGCGCCGACCGAGGAGGGTGCGGCGCTCAGAGACGAGATTCGAAGCGCCACCAGCGGTCGGGCCGACATCGAGTGACGGAGCCCGCCCGAACCGCCGGGAGCGGTACACTCACGTCGCCGGATTCCCTCGCCCCGTTCGTGACAGACAGCTACGATGCGGTAGTGGTCGGCGGCGGCATCGTCGGGTCGTCCGTCGCCTACCACCTCGCTCGCGAGGGCACCGACGCCCTCCTCGCGGACCGCCGCGACGAGGGCCGCGCGACGGACGCCGGCGCGGGCATCCTCTCGCCGGCGACGACGAGTAGAGACGACGAAACGTGGGTCCGCTTCGCCGTCGAAGCCGTCGACTACTACGACGAGTTGGTGTCGGCGCTCGAAGCCGAACAGGACGGCCCCCACGGGTACGCGGAGCGCGGACTGCTCTCCGTCGCCGTCGACGACGCGGAGGCCGACGCGTACGACCGGACGCTCGAACTCGTCCGAAAACGGCGGGAGCGATACGGGACGCCCGCGCCGGGGACGATTCGCGAACTCGACGCCGAGGAGGCGAAATCGCGGTTCCCGCCGCTCGCGGAGACGGAACGCGCGTTCTACTACGACGCCGCCGCCCGCGTGGACGGGCGGACGTTCGAGGCGGCCCTCAGGCGCGCCGGGCGGACGCACGGCCTGACCGAACGCGAGGCGAGCGTCGCGGAGATACGCCTCGACGGCGGTGAGGTTCGCGGCGTCACGCTCGAAGACGGGAGCGAAATCGACGCCGAGAACGTCGTCGTCGCGGGCGGCGCGTGGTCGGCGGCGTTCGAATCGCAGTTGGGCGTCGAGGTGCCCGTCGAACCGCAACGCGGGCAGATAGTCCACCTCGACGTGGACGAAGACACCGAGGGGTGGCCCATCGTCAGTCCGTTCGAGGGTCACTACATGGTGTCGTGGGACGACGGGCGCGTCGCCGCGGGCGCGACGCGGGAGACGGGTGCGGGGTTCGCACCGCACACCACCGTCGCGGGCCTGCGCGAGGTGTTCGAGGAAGTGCTCCGCGTCGCGCCGGGACTGTCGGACGCGTCGCTCCGAACGTTGCGCGTCGGGCTCAGACCGCTGAGCGAGGACGGCCACCCCGTCTTGGGCGAGGTTCCCGGCGTCTCCGGCGCGTACGTCGCCACCGGACACGGACCGACCGGTCTCCAACTCGGCCCGTACAGCGGAAAACTACTCGCGCAGGCGGTTCGGGGCGAGACGCCCGACACCGACATCTCGCAGTTCGGAATCGGACGGTTCTGAGAGTCAGTCGCTCGCCGAGACGGCCGTCGCCTCGGCCTCCTCGTCGGCGCTCCGACGGTTCTGGAGGACGAGCGCGCCGAAGAGAGCGCCGCCGACGAACCGCATCGCCACGTCCACGACCACCGGGTCGCCGAAGTTCTCCAAGAGGCCCACCGCGCCGGTGAGGTCGGTGAAGGCGTTGAGAACCAGCATCGGAGCCATCAGCAGGAACGCCGACGCCGCGAACAGGGCGCGGTCCGAGCGGTCGGCGGGTCCGTACAGGTGGCCGATGACGGTGACGCCGAGGCCGACGACGCCGACGAACACGCCCGCGACGGGAATCACCACCTCCGGGACGAACCAGCCCACGTCGGCCACGTCCGCGAACGTGATGACGCGCGCGTCCGCGCCGCGCCCGCGGAGCAGGAGGATGCCGGGGGTGAGCGCGAAGGCGAACGGCACGATGGCCTTGTTGAGCGACAGCGAGAACGCCTCGATGCCGGTCTTGAACGGGTCCGAGCGGGCGATGCCGGACGCCGCGTACGCCGCCACGGCCACCGGCGGCGTGATGTCGGCGATGACGCCGAAGTAGAGGATGAACAGGTGCGCCGCCAGGAGCGGAATGTCGCTCGACTGGGCGATGGCGGGGCCGAGAAGCGACACGAGGATGATGTACGTCACCGTCGTCGGCATCCCCATCCCGAGGATGATGGAGGCGATGGCGGTGAACAGAAGCAGCAGGACGATAGAGCCCGCGGCGACGGCTTTGATGAGGGCCGTCAGGTTCGGGCCGAGGCCCGTCGCGCTGACGACGCCGGGGATGATGCCGGCGGCGGCGACGGCGATGACGACTTCCGTCGCCGTCCGCGCGCCCGAGTCGAGCGACTTGCCGAGGAACGCCGCGTACCGGGTGGCGCTCAGGTCGGCCAGTCGGGGGAGGCCCACGGCCCCGGAAAGTCGCTCGCTCGTCTCGTCCACCGCCGGGTCGAGGTCCATGAGCGGCGACTCCGTCTGCCGGCGGACGACGAGGAACGCGAGGCTCACGAGGACGACGACGGTTCCGAGGTCACCCGCGGCGGCCGAGGCGGCGGCGGCGGGGGCCATGCCGCCCTCCGCGCCGCCCGTCGCGGCGTCTACGACGCCGACGCCCGTCAGGAGGAACGAGACGAACTGCGCGAGCAGAAGCGCCGCGATGCTCCCGACGAGGGGGACGCGCGTCCGCCGGTTGTACGCGGCGACGCCGGCGATGAGCGCCATGATGGCGACCAGCGTGTACCACGCCGAGCGAGCGACCGTCAGGCGCTCGACGAGGAGGAAGTACAGCAGAAGCAGGATGGGGACGAGGTAGAACCACCCCTTCCGGAGGTGTTTCGGCACGGCGACGACGTCGCTGGCGTCGAGTCCGCCGATGTCGGCGCGCACGGCTTCGAGGTGGACCATCACCCAGACGCCGAAGAAGAACACGACGGCCGGGATGGTGGCGGCGATGATGATGTCGGAGAACGGCACGCCGATGAACTCTATCATCAGGAACGCCGCCGCGCCCATCACTGGCGGGAGAATCTGCCCGCCCGAGGACGCCGAGGCTTCCACGCCGCCCGCGAACTCGGGGCGGTAGCCCGACTTCTTCATCAGGGGGATGGTGAACGCGCCGGTGGTGACGGTGTTCGCGATGGACGACCCCGATATCGTCCCCATGAACCCCGACGCGAGGATGGACGCCTTCGCGGGACCGCCGCGTCGCGTCCCCGTCGCCGCGTACGCGAGGTCGATGAACCACTGCCCCGCGCCGGACATCTCCAGGAACGCCCCGAAGAGGATGAAGATGTAGATGAACTGCACCGAGACGGTCACCGGGATGCCGAACACCCCGTTTTCGGTGTTGTACCAGAGGTTCTGGACGATGTTCGCCCACGACCCCTCCGGGATGGAGAGGACGCCGACGAGGGGCGCGCTTCCCGGGATGAGGTAGCCGTACCGCGCGTAGACGATGAACGACGCGACGATGAGCATCAGGTAGACGCCCAGCGACCGCCGCGTCGCTTCGAGGACGAGGAGGACGCCGACGACGCCGAGGACGTAGGCGTAGGCGACGTCCGAGAACGGCAGGACGCCCACTATCTCGCCGAGCGGAATCACGTTCGTCGCCGCCGCGAACGGGCCTTGCGGGCCGAGATACTGCGCGACGCTCCGGCCGGCTTCGAGGCCGAGGACGCGCAGTTGTTGAATCTCGTCGAACTCGAACACCATGTACGCCGCCGTCGCCGCGGCGCAGACGACGAACACCGCGTCTATCGGCGTAACGCGCTCTCGCTCGGGGTCGACCGCGAGCCACCGGACGACGCGGCGCGCGCCGACGGCCGCGCGGGTGACGGGGTTGTCGTCGCCCAGTCTGTCCCCCAGTGCGGGGACGACGGCGGCGAGCCTGCGCGCTATCGCGCCGTCGCCGGTGGTCGGCGGGAAGAGGAGAAACGCCAAGACGAGACCGAAGGCGACGTGGACGGCGTTGACCTGCAGGAGTTGGAGCGCGCCGAATCCGACTTCGCCGACGAACGGCAGTTCGGCTTGGAACTCGAATCCGCGGGCGGCCAGCCACACCTGAAACAGCGAGAAGGCGATGGCGATGGCGGAGACGAGAATCGCGGCCGGTCCGGCGAAGGAGCGCTTCCGCTCTATCTCCTCTATGAGCTCTTGGGCCTCCTCCTCGGACATCTCCTCGTCCACCTCGTCTGTGGCCGCGCCCGCGGGCGCCGCGTCCACGTCCTCGGCGTTCGTATCGTCTGTATCTCGTCCGCCGTCGGTCAGATACGACCGCTCCGTCCCCGCGTCCGGCGTCGAGGCGTCGGAACGCTCGTCCGAACGGCAGTCGCTCGCGCACTCTCGGTCGTCGTGTCGGTCGGCGGACCGACCGTCGTCGTGTGAGTCAGTCATTGTCGTGTGAAGGCGGGGAGGGCCCGGTCCAGAAGCGACCGTTGCTCGATACTGAGGCGAACGCTCCGCGCGTCGGAGAGGGCGACGAGGTCGTACGTCTCGTCGCCGACGCGGAGTTCGTGGCCGGCGACGTGGCCGGGCTTGACGTAGAACTCCTCGTAGGACCCCGGCGGGTCGAAGACGTACGACCCGTTCACGTGGCGGACGTCCGCGCGGGCGGGGAGGCCGGCGCCGAACGAGTGAAACACCATCCGCGTCATCTCCAGTTCGTCGCCGCGGACGGTGTACTCGTCTATCACCTGCGTCTTCTCGACGCTGTGAGTGTACTCTATCGCGACGGTCGTTCCCTCCGAGACGGGGACGGTCAGCAGGTCTTCGCCGGTTTCGGCGTCGCTGACGACGAGTACGTTACCTCCCGGTACCGCCGCGCTCGCCCCCACCGTCAGGACGAGTACGAGAAAGATAGCAGCGAACCGGCCGAGCGTTCGTCCGTTCATTGTCCGGGCGATAGACGGTGGAGCGTGGGGAATTACTTACCGAAGTACGCCTGCGCCCCGGGGTGGAGGTCGATGGACATGCCGTCCTGTGCCGACTCCTTGCTGATGAAGTCCGTCTTGATGGAGAGTTGGTCCACGTTGTCGAAGATGGCCGCCGTGACCTCTTGGACGGTCTGTTCGGGCTGTTCGGCGTTCGTCGCGATCATCGCTTGGACGGACACCGTCGGCGCGGCCGACTCGAGGCCGTACGTGCCGGACGGAATCTCGTCTTCTGCGTAGAACGGCGCGGAGTCCATGACGGCTTGTCGGTTCTCGCCCTCGATGGGGACGATGCGCACGTCGTTCGTCGCGGAGAGTTCCTCGATGGCGCCGACGGGCCACCCGCCGACGACGAACGCGGCGTCGATGTCGCCGTTGCGGAGTTGGTCGGACGCCTGCGAGAAGCCGGTGTTCTGCTCGGAGTAGTCGCTGATGCCGAGGGCTTCGAGGATCTGGACCGCGTTCACCTGCGTGCCCGACCCGAGGTCACCGGTGTTGATGGTCGCACCCGAGAGGTCCGAGGGCTGTTCGATGCCCGTGTTCGCCAGCGTGACGATGTGGATGGTTTCGGGGTACAGCGTCGCGACGCCGCGGAGGTTCTTGACGGGACTCCCTTGGAAGGCGTCGATGCCCTCGCCGTTGGCCGCGAAGTAGGCGATGTCGTTCTGGATGAGGGCGAAGTCGGCGTCGCCGCGGGCCAGACTGCCGACGTTCTCGACGGACGCGCCGGTGGACTGGACCTGCAGTTTGTAGTCGGTGTTCTCCTCGACGACCGACTTGAACTCGTTCGAGAGGGGGAAGTACGTCCCGCCCGTGCCGCCGGCGTGCCACGAGAGGCGCGAACTGCCGCCGTCGCCGCCCTCGCCTTCGGTCGTCTCCTCGCCCGCCGTCGTCTCCTCACCGGCGGTGGTTCCCTCGCCACCGGTCGTCTCTTCGCCCTCGGTGCCTTCGCCGCCACCGCCGCCGCCGGAACATCCGGCGAGGCCGGCGATGCCAGCGAGGCCTGCGGCCGCAACGAAGTTACGTCGATTCAGTTTTCGAGACATAACCGTGAGATGAATATCCACACATAATACTATTACTAATTATGTCCAGAACATTCCGGAAGAGATAACGTTCTAACAAATTATCCGTGCCGTCTGTTGACGTACGTCCCGGATTTCTCCGCCGGGTGACGTAACTCTATCAGTGACGGCGGTCAAGGCCGACTATGACTCGCGTCTCCGCGACCGACTATCGCGACATCGCACAGGTCGAAGACCCGCGGGTGTCGCCCGACGGCGACCGCGTCGCGTTCGTCCGAAAGGTGCCGACCGACGACGAATCGTACGAACAGACGGTCTACCTCGTCCCGACGGACGGCAAGGGGGAGGCTCGACGGTTCACCGTCTCGGAGGGCGTCGACTCCCAACCGCGGTGGAGTCCCTCCGGCGACCGACTCGCGTTCGTCTCCACGCGGGGCGCGGACGACGACCGGCCGCAACTCTGGGTTCTCCCCGTCGCCGGCGGCGAGGCCGAACGCGTCACGGACGTTCCCGGCGGCGTCGGCAACGTCGCGTGGAGTCCCGACGGGTCGAAGATAGCCTTCCAGCAGTCCACGACGGCCGAGGAACGCGAGGAGGGCCTCGATACCGACCTCGGCGACGAGGAGTACGAACGCGAGGCGCCGGACCCCCGCGTCGTGGACCGACTCGTCTACCGTCAGCACGGCCGGTACAAGGACGGCGCGGAACCGCACGTCTACGTCGTCCACCTCGACGAGGCGGGGGACGGAGGCGGCGCGGAGGCGGACGCGGGCGAGAACGCGAACGCCGACGCCCCCCGCGTCGAACGACTCACCGACGGCGAGTACGGCCACGTCTCGCCCGCGTGGGGCGACTCGGAGACGCTCTACTTCGGCGTCAAGCGCCAGCAGGGCGACACGGAACCCGACGACAGCGCCGTCATCGACATCGTGGCCCACGACCTCTCGACGGGCGAGACGGAGGACGTGACGCGGACGACGGCGTGGGGCCTCGTCCTCGACGCGACTGCGGACGGCCGTCTCGCGTTCGGTCGGACGCCCGAAGAGCAGATCTCGATGCGGCAGTCCGACGTGGTGGTGTACGACCGGGAGGCCGACGAGGAGTACGTCCCGACGGAGAACTTGGACCGCGATATCGCCCTTCAAGGCGGCCTCTCGTGGGGGCCGAACGAGGAACGCGTCTACTTCCTGACGCCCGACGAGGGCGACTACGTGGCGCGCCGGGTTCCGGGCGACGCGTCCGGCGAACCGGACGTCCTCGTCGGCGAGGGCCACGCCACGGCGGTGTCCGTCGGCGGACCGGCCGACGACCCGGTGGTCGCCGTCGCAAAGAGCGAGTGGGACCACCGCGGCGACGTGTTCTGCCTGCGAGAGGGCGAGGAACGCCGCCTCACGAACGTCAACGCCGACTACCTCGAAGGCGTTGACGTGCAGGAACCCGAGGAGATACGGTTCGAATCCGACGATGGTGTCGAGCTACAAGGGTGGGTGCTGACTCCGCCGGAGTTCGACCCCGAGGAGACGTACCCCCTCGCCGTCGAGGTGCACGGCGGCCCGCACGCGATGTGGTCTCCGACGGGCACCATGTGGCACGAGTTCCAACTGCTGGCGGCCCGCGGGTACGTCGTCTTCTGGTCGAACCCGCGCGGTTCCACCGGGTACGGCGAGGAGTTCGCCACCGCCATCGAGCGAAACTGGGGCGAGGTGACGATGACGGACGTGATGGCGGGCGTCGAACTCGTCTGCGAACGCGACTACGTGGACGAGGAGAACGCCTTCCTCACCGGCGGTTCCTTCGGCGGGTTCATGACCGGGTGGATGGTCGGCGAGACGGACTTCTTCCGCGGCGCGGTGGCCCAACGCGGCGTCTACGACCTCTCGTCGTTCTACGGGTCGACGGACGCGTTCAAACTGATCGAGGGCGACTTCGACACGACGCCGTGGGACGAACCGGAGTTCCTCTGGGAACAGTCGCCCGTCGCCCGCGCCGCCGACGTGTCGACGCCGACGCTGGTGATGCACGCCGAGAACGACTTCCGCGTCCCGGTCAACAACGGCGAGATGTTCTACCTGTTCCTGCGGAAGAACGGCGTCGAGACGCGCCTCGTGCGCTACCCCCGCGAGGGGCACGAACTCTCCCGGTCGGGCGAACCGGCGCACGTAGTGGACCGACTCGAACGCACCGTTCGCTGGTTCGACGGCTACTCCGACCACCACGACGCTCCGAAGGCCCTCGAACGCGGCGACGACGGCCTCTCGGCGGCCGAAAACGACGAGGACGGGAGCGGCGAGGACGACGGCGACGACTGACGGAGAATCGCAGACGCCGCGGAAATCGCCCGCCTCCCGAATCTATAGCGGTCTCGGTACCCCCTCGGGGGTACGTTTCGTCCGCATCGGCTCGACCCCCAACTTCGCCCCCGTGTCCCGTTTTTCGACCCGAAGCGAAGGGGTTCGCGTCGGCTCGAACTACGCCGAGTCGAGTTCGGCGGCCAGCGACGTCAGTCGTCCCGCGAGGGTGTCCGCGTCGGCGGCGACGACGCGCGCCAACGGTTCTCTGCCGACCGCGCCGCCGTCTACGACCGCCGCGGGCGTCTCCGTCGGCGGTTCGACCGCTCTCCGCACAGCCGCCCGCGAGACGCTCTCGCCGCCGTCACCGTCCTCGCCCGCGGATTCGACGCGGGCGACCGACCACCCGAGGGCGTCCATCGCGTCCGCCACGTCGTCGTCGAACCGGCAGTTCGCCGCGAACCGGGCGGTCGAATCGACTTCGCGGACGGCGAGGAGGAACTCGGAGAGGTGACTCGACGCGCCGACGCGGACGCCCCGGTTCGGCCGCACGCCCGACTTCGTCCGCGCGATTCGACCCTCGACCGCCGCGAGTTCGTCCGGGCGTTCCGCGTACGGCGTCGCCCCGACGACGTTCAGGCCGACTTCGGGGACGAGTGCGCGCGCGCCCGCGCTGACGAGTTTGTCCACGACGCCCTCCACCGCTTCGACCGTCTCCGTGCGGCCCGCCCGGTCGCGCATCTCCGCGAGGTGGTGGACCGACCCCGGCCCTTCGCCGACGTCGAGGGGGTAGCGGATGGCGCGTTGGAGGAACGCCACGGCCGAGTCCACCGCGGCGGTGGCGTCCATCCCCCGCGCGAGGTTCGCGGCTATCGCGCTCGACAGCGTACATCCCGACCCGTGCGTCGCGTCGGTGTCGACGCGTTCGTGGGCGAAGGAGACGCGCGACTTCTCGGTGACGAGAACGTCGACGACTTCCTCGCCGGGAGCGTGACCGCCTTTCACGAGTGCGGCCTCCGCACCCATCTCGACCAACGCTTCGCCCGCCTCTCGCGCCGCGGACTCGTCGGTCGGTTCGGTGCCCGTGAGGACGGCGGCCTCGTCGGCGTTCGGCGTCACCACCGCGGACTCCGCGATAAGGTCCTCGTAGGCGCGTTCGGCGTCCCTGTCGAGCAGTCTGTCGCCCGAGGTGGCGACCATCACCGGGTCCACGACGACGGGGAACGGCGCCTCGGCGACGCAGTCGGTGACCGTCTCGACCATCTCCGCGGTGCCGAGCATCCCCGTCTTCGCCGCGCCCACCTCGAAGTCCTCGGTCACCGCCTCGTACTGCGCCCGCACCTCCTCGGTCGGGACGGGATGTATCGAGGAGACGCCGCGGGTGTTCTGGGCGGTGACGCTCGTGATAACGCTCGTCCCGAAGACGCCGGACGCCTCCATCGTCTTCAGGTCCGCTTGGATGCCCGCCCCGCCCCCGGAGTCGCTTCCGGCGACGGTGAGTGCGACGGGCCGCACGTCGGGCGCGGGCGTCCGCATTACGTCTCACCTCGCGCGGAGAGGCCGTCGTCTGTCGCGCGGTGCGGGAGGGGGAAGGAGAGACGAGCGCGTTCTGCCATAGTTGAAGGTTGTACTACTCGGTAATAATTTTGTGTCTCGCCTCCGTCCCCGAGGTATGGCGTTCACCGACGAACTCGAACCGGAGGCCGACGAAATCTGGACCGCCATCGTCGAACACCCGATGGTCCGACGGTTGGGCGAGGGAACCTTAGACGAGGGTCCGTTCCGCGAGTGGGTCAGACAGGACTACTACTACCTGCGGGAGTACAGTCGGACGTTCGCCCTCGCGGCGTCCTCGGCGCGGCGTCTCGACCGGATGGGGACGTTCGCGGAACTCCTCCACTCGACGTTGAACACGGAGATGGACCTCCACCGGTCGTACGCCGCCGAGTTCGGCATCACCGAGGAGGAACTGGAGGCGACCGACCCCTCGCCGACGACGCGGGCGTACACGGACTTTCTCGTCCGGACGGCGTCGGTGGAGACGTTCGGCGAGACGGTGGCGGCCATCCTCCCGTGCATGTGGGGGTTCAACGAGACGGCGCGCAGACTCGCCGCCGACGGCGTCCCGGACCACGACCAGTACGCGGCGTGGATAGAGATGTACGAGGGCGAGGAGTTCACCGAACTCACGGAGTGGTGTCTCGACCTGATGGACGAGGTGGCGCGCGAGTCCGCGCCGACCGACAGGGAACGGTACCGGGAGCGGTTCCTCACCTCCGCGCGGTACGAGTACCGCTTCTGGGACGCCGCGTGGCGGCGAGAGACGTGGCAGGTGTAGGATAATATCCGGTTGTACTACCAAGTTTTATCACCCTCATCTCGCGTATCGACGCACGTGAATCGACACGTTCCACGTTCGGCCGCGGAGAGAGCGGGGTGGTGCGCGTGGTGAGTACGACGGTGGCGCTCGGACTCACCGTCCTGACGCTCTCGGCGTTCACTGCGCTGGGATTCTGGTACTCCCGGGGGCGAGGGCGCGTCCGGAGCGTCGAGGACTTCCTCACCGCGCGAAACAGCGTCGGGTCGAGGTCGATGACGGCGACGCTCGTCGCCTCCGTCATGGGCGTCTGGATTCTGCTCAGTCCGGCGGAGGCGGGCGCGGCGTTCGGCGGCGTCACCGCCGTCGCGGGCTACGCCGTCGGCGAGGCGATTCCGATGCTCGCGTACGCCCGCCTCGGCCCGCGCATCCGCGAACTCCTGCCCGAAGGGCACTCGCTGACCGAGTACGCCCTCGTCCGGTACGGCCCCGCCGTCTACCTCCTCGTGTTCGTCGTCAGCGTCACCTACATGTTCATCTTCCTCGCCGCGGAGTTGACCGGAATCACGAGCGCCCTCCAACTCGTCGCAGAGGTGCCGCGCTGGCAGACGGCGGTGCTCGTCGGCGCGTTCGTCCTCCTCTACACGGGCTACGGCGGCCTCCGCGTGAGCATCTTCACCGACACCGTGCAGGCCGTCCTCGTGATTCCGCTCCTGTTGGGGAGCGCCGTCGCCGCCCTCGTCGCCCTCGGCGGGCCCGCGGCGGTCCAGCAGAACGTCGCCGCCGCCGACCCCTCCCTTCTGGACCCCGGCTTCCTGACGGGCCTCCAGTTCGGCTTCTGGGTCGCAATCGCCGTCCTCGGCGCGGAACTCGTCAACCAGACGTGGTGGCAGCGCATCTACGCCGCCGAAGACGCCGAGACGCTCCGGCGGGGCTTCCACCGCGCGGCCCTCGTGAACTTCGTCCTCGTCTTCGTCGCGGGCCTGTTCGGCGTCGCCGCCCGCGGGTACGTGAACGTCGTGACCGACTCCGCGAGCGCCCAGTACAACGCCAGCGTCGCCTTCTTCGTCCTCGTCACCGAGGCGTTCTCCGAGACGTTCGCCCTCGCCGTCGTCCTCGTCGCCCTGCTGTTGGTGATGAGCACCGCCGACACCCTGTTCAACGCCCTCGCCAGCCTCGTCACGACGGACCTCCCGCGGGTACTCGACGACCCGGACGACCGGACGCTGACGCTGTCCGCGCGTGTACTCACCGTCGTCGTCGCCGTCGCGGCCATCTACGTCAGCCTCCGCGCGCGGAGCGTCCTCGAACTGTTCCTCTTGGCTGACCTCTTCGGCGTCGCCGTCGCCGTCCCCCTCCTGTCGGGACTCTACTCCGAACGCGTCACCGGCGGGGGCGCACTCGCCGCCGGACTGTCGAGTCTCGCCGTCGGACTCGCCTTCTTCCCGAACCCGCTCGTCCGCGGCCCCTTGTCTACCGTCCCCGTCGTCGGCGAACTCCTCCCGACGCCTTCGTTCCTCCCCGCCTTCGTCGGTACCGCCGTCGTCTCGATACTCGTCACCGCCCTCTCGGTGCGGACCTCGTCCTCGCGGTTCGACCACCGCCGCCTCGCCGACGCCGTCCACAGCCTCGACGACTCGGCCGTCGGCTACCGAGAGAGCGACGACTGACTCCCCCGCCGGGGGTATTCTCCGGTGTTACAACTTGGTAAACTTCTTACGTCGGTGCCGCCACCGACCGGCCATGGGTCGCACGGACGAGGCCGTGACGAACGTCACAGCCGTCGATACGGAACAGTTCGGAACGTACGTCCGGGAGATGGGTCCTTCGTGGGTCGCCGGCGCGGTGGCCGCGGGCCCGGCGACGATGGCGAGCGTCGTCACCGCGGGCGCGGCGTTCGGCTACCAACTCCTGTGGATAGTCGTCCTCTCGGCGGTTCTGGGCGCACTCGCGCAGTACCTCGCGATGCGACTCGGCCTGTTCACCGAGGGCGGCATCGTCTCCGTCGTCGAACGCCACCTCGGACCCTCGTGGGCGTGGATACTCGTCGTGGACGCCGTTCTCGCGGCGAGTCTGGCGCAGTTGGTCATCATGAAGGGCTTGGCGGACGTGTCCGCGGCGGCGACCGGTATCGACGCCCGCGTCTGGGGCGTCGCGTGGGCCGTGGTCCTCGCCGCCGGACTCGCGGGTCGGGGCTACCGGTTCGTCGAGACGGCCGCGAAACTCCTCGTCTCCGCCGTCGTCCTCGCGTTCCTCGCGTCGCTTCTGGTCGTGCCGATAGACCCCGCCGCGGCCGCCTCGGGCCTCGTCCCACGGATTCCGGCGGGCGTCGACGGCGCTCTCGTCGCCGCGGGCGTCCTCGGGGGCGCGGTTCACATCACCCTCGTCACCATGCACTCCTACACGATGCGCTCCCGCGGGTGGACGACGGCGGACTACGGGCTGGCAACGTTCGACGTGGGCCTCTCGATGCTCGGGGCGTTCGGCGCGTTCAGCGTCGCCATCTTCCTCGTCGCCGCGGGCGTCCTCCACGACCCGACTATCGCCGCGAACGAACTCACCGCCGTCGCCGCGGCGCAGACGCTCGGCCCCCTCGTCGGCCCGCACGCGAAGTGGCTCTTTCTGCTCGGCCTGTGGGGGGCGGCCGTCTCGACGCTCGGCGGTAACACCGTCGTCCCGCCGTTCCTCGTCGCGGACAAACTCGGCTGGGAGACGGACATCGAAGACGGCCGCTACCGCGCGGCGTTGGTGGCGGTGGCGCTCCTCTCCGCGGCGGGCGCGTTCGTCGGCGGGTCGTTCTTCCCCCTCCTCGTCCTCGTCCTCGCGTTCGGCCTCGTCGGGACGCCGTTCGTCCTCGTCGTCGTCCTCTACCTCCTGAACTCCGAGGCCGTCCCCGAGTCGAACTCGACGCTCGCGAACGTCGGCGGCGTCGCCCTCCTCGTCGTCGCGGTGACGACGGCGGGGTCGTTCGTCCGCGAACAAATCGCGAGCGGACTCGCGGATCCGACGACGCTGTTCGTGGTGGCGTTCTCGCTGTTCGTCGGCACGGCGACGATAGCGCTCGTCGGTCGGTACCTCCGAGAACGCTTCGCCGGTTCGGGCGCGGCAGTCGAGGCGTAGTCGCCGGTAGCGTCCCGTACTGCCACCCGTGACTATGGTTCCCGCGGGGCACGTATGTGGTACGTTTCCACTCGGTTCGATTCGAAGGAAAACCGCCCGACCGCGGGCGAACTCTACCCGAAGCGAAGGGGTTCGGAGCCGGCGTCGAACCGCGGATTCGCGGTCGCTCCTCGTCCGTCGGCACCGCCTCCGACGGAACGGCGTTCGGCCCGACGACCGGCGTTCGTCCGCGACGACCGCGATTCGGTCCGACGACGGCGCGGACTCAGTCCACGATGATGTCGGCGTCGCCGTCTTTCGGAACGGGTGCCCGTTCCGATTCGGGTTGCATCTCCTCGCGGTACCGGGCTATCCACTCGGCGAAACAGTTCGGACAGAGCCGCTGGCTGTCGATTTCCGAGCGGTCCACGCTGAGACGGACCGTCCGCGAGAGGGCGTCCTCCACGGTCGTGCCGCAGGCGTCGCATGGGTCGGCGTCGCTCATACGGCCTCACGTGTGTAACGCTCCGGTATAGTCGTTGTTCTGCGCCGCCGAGGGAGAGAGCGAGGCGGTCGAAAGAGAGGAGAGTCGGTCTACTGCGTCCGGAAGGCGCGGTCGCCGGCGTCGCCCAGACCGGGGATGATGTAGCCGTCGTCGTCGAGGTGGTCGTCGATGGAGACGGTCAGGAGGTCGGCCTCGGGGAACTGGTCGCCGACGCGGAGGAGTCCGTCGGGCGCGGAGACGGCCGAGAGGACGAACAGGTCCGTCGGTTCCGCCTCGGCGTTCGAGAGGACGTGGTCGAGGACGGCGCACATCGTCGAACCCGTCGCGAGCATCGGATCCGCCACGATGACGGTGTCTTTCTCGGTTATCTCGGGCAGTTTCACGTAGTCGATGGTGATGGGGAACTCGCCCTCCTCGTCCATGCCGGCCTCCTCGTCGCGGCCGGCGCTGATGACGCCCTGCTTGGCCCGCGGGAACGCCTTCAGCAGTCCCTCCACGAACGGCGTCGCCGCCCGGAGGACGTTGATGATAACCACGTTGTCGAGTCCTTTGACGCGTTCGCCCGTCGTCTCGGTCAACGGCGTCTGGACGGTGACGTACTCCGTCTCCATCGCGCCGTCGATTATCTCGTAGCCGCAGATGCGGCCGAGTTTCACGAGGCCTTTCCGGAAGGCGACCTGCGTCGTCTCCACGTCTCGCAGGCGCAACAGTGTGTCCTTGGCGAGAGCGTGGGTGATGAGGTACGCGTCGTCTCGGTCTTCGATGGGCATCTTGTTCGAAACGCGGAACGCCGAGGACATAAAGTCCGACGAATTGCCGCGCACACGTCGCCTGCCGTGGGTTCACGCCACACGGTCAGTCTCCGGATCCGACTCGACCCTCCTCGGTCACCGCGTCACGACGTACGTCACCGCCATCAACACGAGGGCGAACGAAGCGACGTTGACGAGGGTGAACGGGACCACGTCGATGTAACTCAGACCCCAGATGACGACCGACGCGAAGGCCGTCGAGAGGACGAGGTTCATGGCGAACAGCACGCGCGGGTCGCCCTGCGAGGTGGGTTCCATACCTCCCCGTCCGACCTCCGTCACTTAGGTTCTTTGCGATACACTCCCAAGCGAACCCCGAATGCGACTCCGAAACCGCCGCGGAGAGGCCGTAGACCCCGTTCCGTTCCTCGTCGTCTCGGGGTTGGGGCTGATGCTCTGCGTCTCGTTCGGCCCCCTCTACGTCGCGGCACTCGGCCTCTCGTGGACCGTCGCCGTCTGCGCCTCGGCCGCGGCGTCCGTCGGCGTGACCGCGGGCGCGTACTACCGTCTGGTCTGGACCGGGACGCCCCTCCGAACCGCGGAGATTCCGCCCGAATTCCGACTCCGGCGCATGCTGTACGCCGGGGTCGCCCTCGGACTCCTCTTCTGTCTCCTCTCGCTGCCTCTTTTGTGACCCGACGCGAAACGCCGGGCATGCGCGACGTGACGGTCTCTCGGTTCGTCCCTCGGTCGCCGCCCACCGTCGCCCGGATGCTGACGCCCGAGGCGATGGTCGAGTACGAGGGGAGTTTCGAGGTGCGGAACGCGCGGGAGAGAGACGGCGACACCCTCGTTACCGTCGGGGGCGGCGGCGTCGAGTTCGTCCTGCGGTTCGAGGAGACAGACGATGGCCTGCGGTACGAACAGGCGGGCGAGGCCGGGCCGTTCGACGCGATGGAGACCGTCGTCGCCGTCGAACCGGCGGAGGGCGGGTCGACCGTCACCGCCCGGTCGTCGGTGAGTCTCGGCCTCCCCGCGCCCGCCCTGACGGACCGGGTCGCCGCGTGGAAGCGACGCGGCGAACTCGAACGCGCCCTCGACGCACTCGCCGCGGACTGTTGACTACTCCTCCGGCGTCGGTTCCGAGAGCGCCGTCCTCTCGCCCGGTTCGTCCGGGAACGGGTTCTCGGACTCGAAGTCGCCCCAGTCTGCGTCCATCTCTCCGTCGGTGAGGAGGCAGTCGTCTAGCGCCGCGACCAGTTCCTCCTCGTCCATTTCGCGGCCGATGAACACGAGTCCGGTGCGCCTGTCGCCCCACTCGTCGTCCCACTCGAACCCGAGGTCCGAGCGGTTGCGCCGGTAGGCGTCCTGTTCGAAGTCGGGGAGGCTGGCTATCCAGCGACCGCTCCCCTCCACGTAGGCCGAGGGGCCGGCCTGACCGTACGTCAGTTGCGTCTCCTCCCGCCCGGCGACCCACATCGCCCCCTTCGACCGAATCACGCTCTCGGGGAGGTCAGAGAGGAGGGCGGCGATACGTCCGGGGTGGAACGGCCGCCTGCGCCGGTAGGTGAACGAATCGACGCCGTAGGCGGCCTGCGGGTGACTGTGGCCGGCGCGGTCACCGTGGCCGTGTTCGTGGCCGTCGTGTTCGTGGCCGTCGTGTCCGTGTTCCGCTTCGTGGCCGCCTTCCGCGCCTTCTGCGCTCTCTGTGTCCCCTCTCTCCGCCGCGTTCAACATCTGCCGCCACCCCGCCGCCTCCGCGGCGGACTGCGGGTCGAATCGCTGGACGCCGAGGAGTCCTTCGACGTCAACCTCGGCGTACGTCGCCGGGATGATATCCGCGCCCGGGCGGAGGGTTCTGACGACGCCCGCGACGCGTTCGCGTTCCTCCTCGGTCACCAAGTCGCACTTGTTGAGGACCACCGCGTCGGCGAACTCCACCTGTTCGACGAGGAGGTCCGAGATGGGGCGCGTCCCCTCCTCGCCGCCTTCCGCGACGGTTTTCGAGGGCGTGCCGTCGGAGTCGAACGTGTCCGCGAACAGGCGGGCGTCTACGACGGCGACGACGGACTCGACGCGGTACCGCGCCGCGGCGGGCGACCCGCCCGTGAAGAGGCGGGCGACGGGCGCGGGGTCGCTGATTCCGGACGGTTCGACGACGAGGTGGTCGAAGTCGCGTTCCCGCGCGAGGCGGACGACGGCCGTCTCCAAGTCGTCGCGGAGTTCGCAGCAGATGCACCCGTTCGACAGTTCCGCGACGGTGCCGTCGGCGACGGACAGTTCCGACCGTTCGCTGACGAGTTCCGCGTCCACGTTCAACTCGCCCATGTCGTTGACGAGGACGGCGATAGAGCGGTCGCCGGCGTTCCGCAACAGGTGGTTCAGAAGCGTCGTCTTGCCCGCGCCGAGGCTTCCGCTCAACACCGTCACCGGCGTCTCGTCCGTCGAACGCAGACCCATGCCCGCAGATGGCGCGTCACGGTATATCAACGCACGGAATCCGGCGGGACGTTCGTGAGCGACACGCTTTTGAGCGACGGAAGGTGAGACGTGAACGAATGACACTCGCGGAGCGAATCGACCGGTACCGGAAGGTCATCGCGGAGTGGCTCCGCGGACTGTACCACGGGATGATTTCGCACCCGGCGTACGAGAAGATAGAGAAGGAGGCCGAAGACGTCGAAGACACCTTCATGCTGGCGTGTTTCCCCGAGGCGTTCGGCATCCCGAGTCCGGTGTCGTACTACACCGCGGAGCTTCTCCCCTACCTCGAAGACGAGTTCGAGGCGTGGGAACGGCGGATGTGGAACCGCGGGTCGCTCCTCGAACGAAAGGGCCAGCAGTACCACTTCTAAGATGCGAAAGTTCGTCTTCTTCGGCGGCAAGGGGGGCGTCGGCAAGACGACGCTCTCCGCCGCGTACGCGCTGAAGTGCGCCCGCGAGGGGTTGGAGACGCTCGTCGTCTCCACGGACCCCGCCCACAGCACCTCGGACGTGTTCGACCAGCAGTTCGGCGACGACCCGACGGCCGTCGCCGGCGAGGAGAACCTCCACGCGATGGAGGTAGACCCCGACACCGAGGTGGAACGGCATCTGATGGAGACGAAACGCGCGATGGGCGACCAGGTGAGTTCGGCGATGGTCAACGAGATAGACCGGCAGATAGAGATGGCCCACCAGACGCCCGGCGCGTACGAGTCTGCCCTCATGGACCGGTTCATCGAGGTGATGCGCGAGTCCGAGGAGTTCGACCGTGTAGTCTTCGACACCTCGCCCACCGGCGGCACCCTGCGTCTCCTCTCGCTTCCGGACCTCTTGGAGGGGTGGATAGACCGCCTCGCGCACAAGCGCGAACGCTCCATCGACCTCTACGAGAAGGCGGCCATCGGGAACAACGAACCGCGGCGCGTGATGGACGGCGACCCCATCCTCGCGCGCCTCCGGACCCGAAAGGAGCGATTCGAGTTCGCGGGCGAGGCGTTGCGCGAACGGGCGGCGTTCTTCCTCGTCGTCAACCCCGACGAACTCTCCGTCCGAGAGACGCGCCGCGCCGTCGAGCAACTGGACTCCTACGGCTTAGACGTGCGCGGACTCGCGGTCAACCGCCTCACGCCGGAACCCGAACCGCACGAGGAGGGCCGCGGGGCGCGCTTCCTCCGCGACAGGGTGGAGACGGAACGAAAACGCCTGCGGGAACTGCGCGAGGAGTTCGACGAACCGGTCGTCGCCGAGATCGCCACCCGCGTCGCGGAGGTGAAGGGCGACTTCCTCGGCGAGGTGGCCGAGGAACTCGACATCGGCGTCGCTCCCGAGGCTGACGCGTAGCGCCTCCTCCCGCCCGAATGCGGACTCTCGACGGTGCTTTCGCCCGACGGCGTGTTGCATTTTTCACCTCGGTAAGGCCGGATTAATCAACAAGGTTAATAGGCGGTTTTTCATGAAATGCAATGAGGCACGCCACCATGGTACAAGTAATTTGGCTCGTCGTGGCGGTGTTCGCGCTGTTCAGCGTGGGGTATCTGGGGTACTCGAAGTACCTCGCGCAGTTCGTCGAACTCGACGACAGTCGTGACACACCGGCCCACAAATACGAGGACGGACAGGAGTACGTACCGGCGAAGAAGCCGGTGCTACTCGGGCATCACTTCTCGAGCATCGCGGGCGGAGCGCCCATCGTCGGCCCGATAACGGCCGGCGTCGTCTGGGGATGGGTGCCCGCCCTCGCGTGGATAGCCATCGGGAACCCCCTGATGGGGAGCGTCCACGACTTCACGTCTCTGTCCGCAAGCATGCGGCACGACGGGAAGTCTATCGGCTACATCATCGGCGAGTACGTCGGCGAACGGGGCAAGGACATGCTCCTTTGGTTCGCGTTCATCACCATCATCCTCGTCGTCGCCGTGTTCGCACTCGTCGTCGCCATCGTGTTCGACGCCTACCCGCAGGCGGCGACGGCGAGCCTGATCTACATCGGGCTGGCCGTGCTATTTGGCGCGTACCTCTACCAACTCGACCTTCCCTTCATCCCCGGTACGGCCGCGTTCGTCGCGGCGATGTTCGCCGGAGTGTGGGTCGGCGTCAAGTACCCCCTCGCTCTGCTCCCGGCGGCGGAGGGGTCGTCCTACCCCGCCGGCACCATCGTCCTGTTGGGGATGGACGGGTCGTGGCTCCCGGCCGCGGGCGCGTTCGGCGCGAACGCCGCCGCGTGGATTCCGGTCATCCTCGTGTACGGCGCCCTCGCGAGCGCCCTCCCGGTCTGGGTGCTGCTCCAACCGCGCGACTACCTCTCGTCGTTCCTGCTGTACACCGGCGTCGGCGGCGCGTTGCTCGCCGTCATCGTCGGCACCGTCGGCGGAGCCCTCGGCGTCTCGGCGATAACGTCGAGCCAACCGCTCGTCACCAACCTCCAACCGTACTACGGCTTCATCGGACGCGGCGGCCTCCCGCTGTTCCCGATGCTGTTCATCACCATCGCCTGCGGGACCATCAGCGGCTTCCACTCGCTCGTCTCCTCGGGGACGACGTCGAAGCAGTTGAACAAGGAGTCCGACGCGCGGACCATCGGTTACGGCGGCATGCTCGGCGAGGGTCTGCTCGCCACCGTCGCGCTCATCACCGTCGCGCTCGTCTCGCCCGACGTGGGGAGCGGCATCGGCCTCGCGCTTCCGACGTTCGCGACGGGCGGCGGCATCCTGCTTACGAGCTTCGGCATCCCGACGGACTTCGGCGCGCCGTTCATGGCGCTGGTGCTCGTGAGCTTCCTTCTGACCTCCACCGACACGGCTGTCCGCCTCGGACGGTACATGATGGAGGAGATAGTCGGCACGCCCGAGTCGTCGGTCGAGACGTTCGCGGCCGACCGGTACGGCAACGCCGGCCTGCAGTGTCTCGCCGCGTACGTCCTCATCGCGAGCGGTTCGTGGACGACGCTGTGGGCGCTCTTCGGCGGCGCGAACCAACTGCTGGCCGCCTTGGCGCTGCTGACGGCCACGGTGTGGCTCGCGAACTGGAGCGACGCCAAGCAGCTTCTCAGCACCGGCGGTCCGATGGTCGTCATGGTGACCATCACGGTGCTGGGTCTGCTCTGGATCGCGCTCCACGACAACATCTACGCGAAGTTCCTCGACTCCCAGTGGATGGCGAGCGCGGACGTGGTCGCGATGCTGTCCGCGGTTGCGCAGATAGTCATCGCGTTCACGCTCATCTACCTCGCGCTGTCGCTGGTGAAGCTGGGGTACGAGAACATTCAGAAGGTCCGCGAACAGCCCGGTTCCGGCGAGTTCACGCCCGGAGACGACTGAACCGCCGACCCGGCTCTTCCCGCACGAGCCCTCCGACTTCTCCCGTTTTTTTCGCCCGGAGAGAGCCGTCTCGACCCGACGGGACGGCGACGACGCGTCGCGGCGGTTTCAGCCGCGGAGTCGGTCCACGATGCGGCCGAGGAGTCCCCTCTCGTCCGACGGTTGCACGTCGTCCCAGATGGCGAACGCCTGCGCCGCGTCGGCGTTCTCGCTCGCGACCACCTCCCGCGCCTCCGGGGCGACGGCGGCGAGGTTCACCTCGTAGTGGCCGTAGTAGCCGAACTTCAGGAGCGTCCGGTCGGAGAACGACGCGACGAACTCCCGAACGTCGTCGCTCAGTTCGGAGACGACGGCGACGAAGGTGAACTCCGTCCCGTAGTGTTCCTCGTCCGCGACCAACCACTCGGCGTCGTCGGCCAGTTCGTGTCCGAGTTCGACGACTCGTTCGAGTTCGGCGACGGTCACGCGCGGGGCGCGCCGCGCGAAGACGTACTCTCGAATCTCGTGGTTCGCGTAGTTGAGCGCGGGGTGGAAGAACTGCTTGCGGTTCTCGACGCGCATCGTCCCGACCATCTCGAACCGTTCCCCGCGGACGCGCCGGTCCTTCTGTAAGTCGTAGTTGAACATCAACCGGTCGCTCACCCGATCGAGGTACTCGTCGTCCCAGTCGGGCACGTCCGGGAGTTCGACGCCCGCCTCGGCGGCGACGGCCTCCGGGTCGAACCGGTCGCCCTCGCCCTCCTCGCCGCCGTCTGTGCCCTCGGCGTCGCTCATTCGTCGGGTTCGTACGGCGCTACGTCGCCGTCCACGTTCGGCGCGCCGACGGCGAGAACCACCACGTCCGAGTCGGCGTCGGCGGGGTTGTGCGCCCGTTGGGGACTGTTCGGTTCAACGGCGAACAGGCCGTCCTCCTCGATTTCGTACGTCTCCTCCGGCGTCTCGACGAACAGCGTCCCCGAGAGGACGTAGAACGCCTCCTCCTGTTCCTCGTGGTAGTGGTACGCCAGCGGAATCTCCTCGCCCGGCGCGGCGCGGAAGCGGTTGACCGCCATCTTCGAGAGACCCGCCGCCTCGCTCAGACGGCGCATCTCGCAGGGCCGGTCCGCCTCCGTCTCCACCTCGTCGGCGTCGACTACGGTGTATCCCATGACTGTCTCCACCTCGCAGGGCTACAAAAGCGCCTCGGGGCACCCCCGAACACAAGGATTTAATCGTTAGGGTTCCTAGTTCGCGCGAGTCGTTCTCATGCCAGAGAAGAAAACCGAGAGCTGCGGTCGGTGCGCGATGTCCACCGTCGTGGACGCGGCGGCGGCGCGCGACGCCGACGGAGGCGACGAGGAGTCGAGCGCCCGGAACCCGATGGACGGCGGGCGCATCGAACTCCCGGAGTCGGAAGTGCGCGCCGCCTCGCCCGCGGCGTGGTTCTCCGGCGTCGTCTCCCGCCTCGACGACGCCGCCGCGGCCTTCATCCACGGGCGTCGGTGAACCGCGCGGGAAACATCCACGGAACCGGTCAGGTAGCGTAAGACGCGAATAGACTTTTATAGCCGCCCACTCCTACCCTCGGCCAAGCCGATGGAAGAGAGCGTTTCGGGCTTCAAAGTCCGTGGTTCGTGGGGCGACGTCGTAGAGCACGGCGAACGCATCACGCGAGCCCTGCGAGACGCCGACGTGAACAGGGAAGCGATCAAGCAGTGGGACGAGTGGCGACCGAAGTCCCACGAACGCCTCGGCGAGGACGTGAGTCAGAAGACCGCAGAGCAGGCCAGCGTCGGCGAGGGCGAGGGGGAGAAAGCCGGAAAAGAGCCGAACGAGGACCTCCAGACCGCCGGAGAGAAACTGTCGGAGTCGTACCAGAAGGTAGAGGAGGGCGACAACGACGGTGCGGTCGAACGGTGGAGCGAGTCCATCGGGTACGTCGCGCGCGCGGCGGACTCGGTCAGTCGGAAGGCCCTCCGGAAGGTCGAAGACACCGTCTACCAGAAGGTGATGACGCAACTGGCGCCGTACTACTTCGACAGCGAACTCGTCAGCGCCAACATCCAGAAGACGACGCGCGGCGAGAGCGACGAACCGCGGTTCATCTTCGAGGTGAACGTCAACGACGACGAACTGAAAGAGGAGGTGAGTCGCCGCCTCGGGCAGTACGACGACGAGGTGGACCGCTGGCACGTCGACACCGAGAAGGAGACGGCGACGGCGGAAGCCGCCGAGGGCGTCGAACCGCCCGAGTCCGAAGAGGAGTCGAAGTTCACGACGAACTGAGCCGGGTTTATCGGGCGAACACTCGTCGTGAACTTCGGTAAAACGACGAACTGAGCCGGGTTTATCGGGCGAACACTCGTCGTGAACTTCGGTAAAACGACGAACTGAGCCGGGTTTTTCGGCCAACGCTCTGTTCTT
This sequence comes from Halopelagius longus, assembly GCF_900100875.1. Taxonomy (NCBI): domain Archaea; kingdom Methanobacteriati; phylum Methanobacteriota; class Halobacteria; order Halobacteriales; family Haloferacaceae; genus Halopelagius; species Halopelagius longus. The sequence goes on from NZ_FNKQ01000003.1 coordinate 821,163, forward strand.
CGAGACGCCGTAGACGCGGCGCACGCACGGCCAACAGTCATATCCGGGGCGTCCGAAGGTGTCGTATGGCCGAACCACTCCGCGTCGAGGCCGGCGAACTGTCCGCCGAGGAGATTCTCGACGCCCTCCTCGACGGCCGCCGCGTCCTCGTCGAGGTGGAGATGATGGGCGAGACGCGCCAACTGTCGCTCCGACACGACGGCACGACGTTCTACTGCGACACGCCCACGACGCTTCACAAGCACAGCGACGCCGAGGAGATGCGGACCTGCATCGAGAAGATGGGGTACGCGAAGGAAGCGTAACGGCGGCGTTTTCGGAGTCGAGAACCGGTCGCTCCGAATACAGTCACCCAGATACTCACACGTTAGACAATATCGAAAAGCGCGGGACGTTATCCCCTCAGGACTGTATTTCCTTATATATGGTATCGATGACTGACAATCATTTCGAGGTACTGGCGAACGGTCACCGGCGGCGGATTCTGGCGTCCTTGTTGGAGGAGAACCCGCACTCCGTCTTCCCGGTAACGACGGGTGAAGTCTCCGCGGAGAGGCAACGGAAGGTGCAGATCGCCTTCAGGCACGTCCACCTCCCGAAGTTAGACGCCGCGGAGTTCATCGATTGGGACCCGGAGTCGGATCGCATCGCGGAGGGAACTCGGTTCGAGGACATCGAACCGCTGTTGAGGTATCTCACGGACGAGTACGACGACTGCTTCGAGACCAGTTACTAGTCGCTCGAAACTGCCACCGGGAGGTGACAGTCAGGCGCAGACTAGCGGTTGGTTGGGACCCTCCGTACTCTACGCCCAGTGACGATTCGGGCCGGCCCTGTATAACCCTACTGTGATTATCTGGGTGAATGGCATAATTCGCGGCGCGGGCTCGGTTCGACGCTCGCCGTTCGGGAGTCGCCCCGGAGCGTCGTCGCCGACGGGCGGGAGAGAGGCGGTGACTTATCAAGGCTCGCATGCTATTACGGACGGTACCGGAGGCGCCGGTCGAATGGTTGGGACCCATGTCAGAGTTATCTAGCTATCAAGAGGCGGTCGAACTGCTTCAGAAACTGGGATTGAAAGAGTACGAGGCGAAGTGCTTCGTGGCGCTGTCGCGCCTACCGAAGGCGACGGCCAAGGAGATAAGCGAAACGTCGGACGTGCCTCGGACTCGCGTCTACGACGCGATTCGAGTCTTAGAGACGAAGGGACTCGTCGAGGTTCAACACAGCAACCCGCAGCAGTTCCGGTCCGTCCCCATCGGGGAGGCGGCCGAGACGCTTCGGGCGGAGTACGAGTCTCGAACGAAGTCGCTGGTCGACGCGCTCGAAGCGATGGGGTCGGCGTCGCTCAACTCCGACGAAGAGGTCACCCACGAAGTGTGGGCGCTCTCGGGGGAGTCGGCCATCGGAAACCGACTACTGCAACTCGTCGGCGACGCCGACGAGGAGGTGGTTCTCATCCTCGGGCGCGAAGGGACGGTCACGGACGAGTTGCTCGAACGGCTACAGAGCGCTCAAGAGTCCGGCGTCGACGTCCTCGTCGGAACGACCACGGAGCAGTTCCACGAGCAGATAGCGGAGGCGCTTCCCGACGCGAAGGTGTTCATCTCCGAACTGTCGTGGCTACACAGTTCTCCGGCCGACCCCACCGACGACACGGCCATCAGCCGACTGCTGTTGGTCGACCGGAACACGATTCTCGTCAGTTCCGTCGAGGAGGACAATTCGGGGGCCGTCGAGTACGAACGAGCGGTGTTCGGAAAGGGGTTCACCAACGGCATCGTGGTCATCGCCCGCCGACTGATGGCGATGGGGCTCAGCCCCATCGACGACCCTAAACCGCGCAACGAGTAGCGCCCGTCGAATCGCGTGCAGGGACGTGCGCGCCCTGCCGACGACGCGGGACTTTAATCGGGGGCGCGGCGTTGTACCGTACATGAGCGACGCGCCAGACATGGGGGACCTCGTCGAAACCGAGAATCCGAGTTTTCAGCACGTTCTCGCGTGCGTCTTCGGCATCCAAGCCCACGAGAGCAGGACCTACCTGACGCTCCTCGACAGTCCGGGCAGCACGGTTGCGGAACTCGCGGACGAACTCGACAGAGACCGGAGCAACGTGAACCGGTCGCTCACGACGCTGATGGAGAAGGGACTTGCGGACCGCGAACGGCGACTTCTCGACCCCGGCGGCTACGTCTACCAGTACACCGCGACGGACCTCCCGGAGGCGAAGCGGATGCTCCACGAGGCGTTAGACGAGTGGGTCGAACAGGTCCACGCGAGCATCGACGCCTACGGCACCGAGGAGTGAGGCGGCGGTTCCGACCGCCTCGGTCCGGTCCCCCGGCGACGCCGGCGCGAACGCCCGACGGCACCGTCCGTCACTTCGCTTCGACGCTGGAACGCGTTCCGACGAGTGCGCGGACCGAACGCGGGCCGACGAACCGCGGGACGCGTTCGGCGTAGCGTTCGTACGCCTCCCCGTACTCCTCGCGAAGCCACGGTTCCTCCGCGAACGGGAGGGCGACCCACCACGCGAGGTAGATAGCGCACAACGCGGCGACGAGCGCGGACCCCGCCATCGCGGCGAACCCCACCGTCGCGACGACGTAACAGACGTACTGCGGGTTCCGCGAGTACCGGTACCACCCGCCGGTTCGGAGCTCTCCTTTCAGCCCCTTCGTCTCCTCGACGCCCAAATCGAGTCCGGCGGCGATAGCCGCCCCGTACCAGACGACGAACAGGACGCCGCCGACGGCGAGTACCGGTCGCGGCAGGCCGAGGCCGTTCCAATCGAGATACGTGACGCCGGCTATCGAGGCGTTGACCACCTGCGAGAGCGTCCAGTGAGCGTAGTAGTTCCAGTTTCTGTCCCCCGGCGGCCAGTAGTCGGCCCATCCAAGGGCGCTTCCGACGATTCCGACCAGATTACCCAGTCCGGCGATCGCTCCGACGGCGAACAGGCCCGTCGTGATCGTCAACTCCATACGCACCGGTTCGGAGCGATATCGGGTGGGGTTTGTTACGGCTCTACTAGTCGATTTAAGTACCGGGCGGTCGCTACCGGGCGGTAGGGCGTGAAGTACCTCGACGCGAAACTCTCGCAACCGCGCTGGATGCTCCACCCGATGCAGGAGTTCATCCGCGACGGGGACGCGGTTCGGTACGAGGAACTACAGGCGTGGAGCGGCGTCACCGGCGACAGGGAGGTCGAACACGAACTGTTCTACGTCGAAGCCGACCGCGAACCGTACGAGGACGCTCTGCGGGCGGTCGATTCGGTCCGCTGGTACGACCTCACGCCGATAGACGACGGGTCGTTCTACGTCTACATCTGCCAAGAGACTCGCCCCGAGGACGTGGCGTGGCGGGAGGCGTTCGCCGACCTGAATCTGGTGCTCGTCCCGCCCGTCGTCTACGACGCCGACGCCGCGTTTCACGTGACGCTCGTCGGCCCCGGCGAGGACCTGCGGACGGTGCTGTCGGACCTCCCCGACGTGGTGGACGCGACGGTGAAAGCCGTCGGCGAGTACGACCGGCGGCACGCGCCCGTCGCCGGAGAACTCACCGCGCGCCAGTTGACGGCCGTCGAAACCGCCGTCGAACTCGGGTTCTACGAGGTTCCGCGCCGGGCGGGCGTCGCGGACGTGGCCGACGAACTCGACTGCGCGCCGAGTACGGCTTCGGACCTCCTGCAACGGGCGGAGTCGAGCGTGATGCGGCGAGTTGTCGAACGCAACGGCCGCGGGCGACCCGACGGGTGAAGGCGACTCCCGCCGAGAATCGGCGGGCGAGACGGCCCGTCGGGGCGGCGAGACGCGCCCGAACCGCCCCCCTTTTTGCCCGCCGACCCCGACGCTGGGCACGATGAGCCTCGAACTCACCGCGCCCGCGCAGGAGGCCCCCGACGTCGCCGACGACGGCGTGTGGCTGGAGTGCATCGAGACGGGCGAGCAGTACGCCCCGTTCGACGAGATTCGCTACACGAGCGACGCCGGAGCCCTTCTGGAAGTCCGCTACGCCGACCCCCCGACGTTCGACGACTTCGAGGGCCGCGGCGTCTGGCGCTACCGGGCGGCGCTCCCCTTCGAGGAGGGCGTCAGCCTCCCCGAGGGCGACACGCCCCTCCACGAGGCCCCGCGCCTCGAAGACGACCTCGGCGTCGAGACGCTCAGAATCAAACACGAGGGGATGAACCCCACCGGGAGTTTCAAGGACCGCGGCATGACCGTCGGCGTCCGCGTGGCGAAGGAACTCGGCGTGAACCGCCTCGCCTGCGCCTCGACCGGCAACACCTCCGCGGCACTCGCGGCGTACGGCGCGCGCGGCGGCATGGAGACGCTCGTTCTCCTCCCCTCGGGGAAAGTCGCCGCCGGGAAGATAGCGCAGGCCGCCCTCCACGACGCGCGCATCCTCGAAGTGGACGGCAACTTCGACTCCTGTCTCGACATCGTGCAGGACCTCGCGGAACGCGGTGAGGTGTACCTCTTGAACTCGCTGAACCCCTTCCGACTGGAGGGGCAGAAGACCATCGGGCTCGAGATTCTCGAACAGTTCCGCGGCGACTACGGCCGCTTCCCCGACCGAATCGTCCTGCCGGTCGGCAACGCGGGCAACACCGCGGCGCTGTACAAGGCGTTCCGCGAACTCGTCCAGTCCGGGTCGCTCGACCCCAGCGAGGTGCCCAAACTCACCGGCGTCCAAGCCGAGGGCGCGGCACCGATGGTCGAAGCGGTAGAGAACGGGTGGGACGACACGAAGCGCTGGGACGAGGTGGAGACGCGCGCGACGGCCATCCGCATCGGCAACCCCGTCAACGCCCCGAAGGCGCTTCCGGGCATCCGCGAGACGGGCGGCACCGCCGTCGCCGTCTCCGACGAGGAGATTACGACCGCCCAGCGCGACTTGGCGCGCGAGGGCATCGGCGTCGAACCCGCCTCCGCGGCGTCCGTCGCCGGCCTCCGGAAACTCCGGGACGACGGCACCGTCGGCGACGACGAAGACGTCGTCTGCCTGACGACCGGACACCTCCTGAAAGACCCCGACGCCGCCTTCGAGGCGGGCGCGGAACCCGAACCCGTCGCGAACGACACCGACGCGGTGTTGGACCTCCTCGCGGAGTAACCGAACGTTCTCCCGGGACGGACGTTCTCCCCCGATAGAACGAGTGTGACGCGGGTCTGACACAGTTTCATGTCTCCGTGGGACCTCCTCGCAAACATGCCCCTGCCCAGTTTCCCGACTGGAACGGTGAGTGGCGAATCACGCCGCGACCGAACGTTTCCGCCCGCCGACGCCGACGCCGAGGAGGCGACGGCCGACTCGTCTTCGAGTCCCCGACGGAGCGACGAGGCGGGGGTTCCGGGTGCGGCCCCCTCGGACGCCGCGCGTCGCGACGCGCCGGCGGCGCGCGAGTCGGCCGACGAGGAGTCCCTGCGCGAACGCGTCGCCCGCCTCGAACGCGAGAACGAGGCGCTTCGACGGAAGGTGAAGGAGGCCCAACGCGCCCGACAGGACGTCATCGACCACTACGAACGCGTCATCGAAGACATCGACGGCGCTTCTTCGGCTTCCGCCGCCGAGCAAAGCTCGGCGACGCCGACGGTTCGCCCGCCCGCCCCGGACGACGGACTCGCCGACAAAGTCGCACGGCGACTCGACGTCAGAGAGCGCTGGCGGTAGACGGAAAGAGAGAAAGGCGGTCGAAACGCGCTCGAAGCGGTTCTTACTCGTCGGTGCCGTTCAGGGTGAGGTACTTCACGTCGATGATGCGTTCGTCCGCGAGGAGTTCCTCTCGAACCTCGTCGGGGACGTGCTCGTCGAGGTTGTAGACGGTCAACGCCTCGCCGCCCTCGTCGGCGCGGCGGGCGTTGAACATCCCGGCGATGTTCACGTCGTTGTCGCCGAGGACGCTGCCGATGAAGCCGATGACGCCCGGCGTGTCGTAGTTGCGCGCGACGAGCATCCGGCCGTGCGGAATGGCGTCGACGCGGTAGCCGTCGATGCGGACGATGCGCGGGTCGTCGCCCGCGAACTGCGTCCCGCAGACGCTGAGGGTCTCCTCCTCGTTGCCGACGGTGACGGTGACGAGACTCTGGAAGTCCTCCGACTGCATGGTCTTAGACTCCGTCACGTCGATGCCGCGTTCCTCGGCTATCTTCGGCGCGTTGACGGCGTTGACCTGCCACTCCAGCGGTTCGAAGACGCCCTTGAGAGCCGAGGCGGTCACCAAGTCGACGTCCTCGTCGGCGATGTCGCCCTCGTAGGTGACTTCGACCGAGGAGATGCGGCCGTCGAGCAACTGCGCGCCGACTTTGCCCGCCGTCTCCGCGAGGTCGATGTACGGCCGGATGCGCGGGAAGGCGCTCTCGTCCACCGAGGGGGCGTTGAGCGCGTTCATAACGGGCTCCTCGTTGAACGCGGCGTCTATCTGGTCGGCGATGGAGGTGGCGACGTTCTCTTGGGCCGCCGACGTGGACGCGCCGAGGTGCGGCGTCACAACGATGTCCTCGACGGCGAGAAGCGGGTTGTCCGGCGAGACGGGTTCGTCGGCGAACACGTCCACGGCCGCGCCGTCGAGCGTTCCGTTCTCGACGGCGGCGGCGAGGGCCGCTTCGTCCACGACGCCGCCGCGGGCGCAGTTGACGAGGTAGCCGCCGCCCATCAGTTCGAGTTCGTCCGTCGAGATGAGGTCCTCCGTCTCCGGCGTAAGCGGCGTGTGGACCGTCAGGAACTCGGCGCGTTCGAGACACTCCTCGAACTCGACGAGTTCGGCGCCGAGGCGTTCGGCGCGCTCTTGGCCGATGTAGGGGTCGTACGCGACGAGGTCCATGCCGAGGCCGTCGAGGCGCTTTGCGACCTCTTGGCCGACGCGGCCGAGGCCGACGATGCCGAGCGTCTTCCCGTTGAGTTCCGTCCCGAGGTAGTCGCCCTTCGCCCACTCGCCGTCCTTCAGGCGGGCGTGCGCCTGCGGGATGGAGCGCGCGGCGGCGAACGCCATCGCGACGGTGTGCTCGGAGGCGGCCCGAACGTTCCCTTCGGGGGCGTTGGCGACGATGACGCCGTGGTCCGTCGCGGCGTCGATGTCGATGTTGTCCACGCCGATGCCGGCGCGTCCGACGATGACGAGGTTCGGTGCGGCCTCGAACACCGCCTCGTCTACCTCCGTCCCGGAACGGACGACCAGCGCGTTCGCGTCCGAGACTGCTTCTAAGAGTGCGTCGCCCTCTGCGTCGTAGTCGGTCACGACCTCGTGGCCCGCTTCGCGGAGTCGCTCTAACCCCGCGTCGGCTATCGGGTCCGTGACGAGAACCTTCATGCGCGTATGTTCCTTGGACTCCGGATAAGGGTTTCTTCGACGGCTGATATGGCTAATAGTGGTTCGTTATCGCATATCACGGGCGTTCTCGTCTCGCTCCCGTCCGCCCCCGACGGCCGCCTCACCCCGGCGGAATCGGCTTCGGCGCGGATGGATGGTTTCAAACCGTCCGCGAGTGACGGTCGGATATGCGACTCATCGCCTTCGACTTCGACGGAACGCTCTCGGACTCGGAGATGACCGTGCTCCTCGGCAAGCGCAAGAACGTGGCCGAGGAGATGGCCGACATCACCGAACGGGCCATGAACGACGAGATATCCTACGCGCAGAGTCTCCGCAAGCGCGCCTCCCTGTTGGAGGGCCTCGAAATCGAGGACGCGGAGGCGGCGTACGACGAAGTTACCCTCCGCCCCGGCGCGGCGGACCTCATCGCCCGCCTCCGGGACGCCGGTCACCACGTCGCCATCCTCACCGGCGGCTTCGAACGCGGCGTCGAACGCGCCTTACAGAAGGAGGGCGTCGAGGTGGACTCCATCGTCGCCAACCGACTCCCCGTCGAACGCGACCGCCTCACCGGCGAGGTGGAGGGGTCCCTCATCGAGGGGACGAAGGACGAAGCGCTGGAATCGCTCGCGGACGAACTCGGCGTGAAACTCTCCCACTCGGTCGCCGTCGGCGACGGCGCGAACGACCTCCCGATGCTCGAAGTCGCCGGCCTCGCCGTCGGCTTCGAACCCAAGCCGGCCGTCGAACCCGCCTGCGACGACGTCGTCTCCTCGATGTACGAACTCGGCGACCTGTTGGCCGAACGCGCCATCGTGCGGAAGTCGGAGTAACCCCTCCGTCTCCGTCGGCCATCGCCTGGCACCGCCGTCGGCTACCGTGCCGACCCTCGTCGGTTCTCTCTCTGTCGCTTCGCCCGTTTTCTCTCGCTTCTCTCCCGCTTCACCTTTCTCTCCGCTGATTCTCCCGTTCGGCGACCGGAGCCGCCGCCGCCTCGATACCGCGGAAGCGGCGCTCCTTCGAACGAAAAACCGGTTTATCGATGGCGGATTCGGACGCGTCCGTGCTTCTCAACCCCGATATTCGGGAAGATACTGCTAAGTCTCGAACCGAGAATGTGGTGCCGGATAACATGGCTTCGGAACTTGCTGCGTTGGACCCGAAAGAGCTGATACTGGTCGTGATAGCGTTCGTCGGACTCGTTCCCGTGTTGCTGTTGAGTTCGTCGCGCTCGAAACTGTTCACCGGCGGATACCTCCTGCTCTGCGTCGGTGCCGTGGTGACGAACCTCGAAGCGGTGGTTCTCGGCGACGTCCTGAACGTCGTCGAACACGCCGTCGGCATCGCCGGCGCGGGCGTCGTCTTCTTCGTCGCCGCGTACACGCGCCGCCGCCGCGTCCTCGCGGAGGGGGAGTGACCCGTGGTCGAACTCGTCGCGTTCTTCGACGTCGTCGGGACGCTGGCGTTCCTCGGTGCCGTCGTCGTCAGCCTGAAGGCGTACAGCGAGACGGACGCGGAGGCCGGGTTCTGGCTCAACTTCGCGTTAGCGTCGCTTCTGGGATTCCTCTGGACGGGCGTCGTCGCCGCGGAGCATCTCGGCGTCACCCTCGGCGGCGACGTCCTCGACGTGGCCAGCGTCTCGCTTCTGACTGCGACGACGGCCGTCTTCTCCGTCGGCGCGACGGGCACCTACGCCGTCGTCGAGGACATGAAAGAGTCGCGGGCGCGCGAGGCCGTCTCGCGGGAGGAAGCCGAACTGCTCACCCGGTCGCTCGAATCGAAGGCCGCCGAGTTCGGTCGCGTCATGGAGGACGCCGCCGCCGGTAACCTGACCGCGCGGATGGACGACGGCGGCGACAGCGAGGCCATGTCGCGCATCGCCGACGGGTTCAACGCGATGATGGTCGAACTCGAACGGACCGTCGTCGAGATTCAGTCGTTCGGGTCGGACGTGGCGAGTTCGACCGCCGAAATCGACGCCAGCACGGAGGAGGTCAAGACGGCGAGCGAGGAGGTGAGCACGGCGATGACGAACGTCTCGACGGAGAGCGACCGCCAGCACGACAACCTGACGGAGGCGGCCGACGAGATGAGCACCCTCTCTGCGACGGTGGAGGAGGTAGCGGCCTCCGCGACGGACGTCGCCCGGACGTCCGGCGAAGCGGCGTCTCTGGGCACGTCCGGGCGGGCGTCGGCGGAGGCGGCCCTCGACGAGATGGGTCACATCCAACGCGAGACCGAACGGACGGTCGGCGAGGTGGAAGGCCTCCACGCCGAACTGACCGAAATCGTCTCCATCGTGGACCTCATCACCGAGATAGCCGAACGGACGAACCTGCTGGCGCTGAACGCCTCCATCGAGGCGGCGCGCGCCGGCGAGGCGGGCAAGGGGTTCGCCGTCGTCGCGGGCGAGATAAAGACGCTCGCGGGCGAGGCGGGCGACGCCACCGGTCGCATCGAGTCGCTCATCGGCGAGATTCAATCGTCGGCCGCCGACACGGTCGACGACATGCACGCGGTCGGAGAGCGCGTCGATTCGGGGACGGAGACCGTCGCGGCGGCCCTGACCGACCTCGACGAGATAGCGGACCGAGTCGAAGACGTCAACGAGAGCATCCAGGAGGTAGACCGCGCGACGACCGAACAGGCCACCTCCACCGAGGAGATTCTGCGGATGGTCGACGAGGCGAACCGGTCGGGCGAACGGACCAGCGAGGAGGTCGCCAGCGTCTCGGCCGCCTCCGAGGAACAGACCGCCTCGATGTCGGAAGTCTCCCACAACATCAACGGCCTCGCCACCGCGGCGACGGAACTGAGCGGTCTGCTCGACCGGTTCGAGGTGTCCGCCGACGGGACCGTCGCCGGTTCGGCGGCCGACGCCTCGGCGGCCTCCGCCGGGACCCATCCCGCCCGCGCGACGGACGGCGGCGTCCCGCGGACGAAGTAATCGGTCGCTCCGAAGCCATCCTCCGGGCGGTTCTCGCCGTCCGTTCCCGTTTTCGTCCGTCTCGATGCCGACGTACCGACGGCTACTCGTTCGAGCGGCGTCGAAAAAAGCGGCGTTCGCGCCGAATCGCTCGAACCCGCGTTTCCGAGTTCGCGCCGGCCTCGGCTACCGGGTCGGCGCGCGTCGGGCGCGGGGAGAGATTACGTCCGCAGGAGATTGACGAGCGTGTTCAGCGGAGACTGTGCGGCCGTCCCGAGCGTCGGACCGCGACGGGGCGACCCCGAGGGAGTCCGTCGGTCGCCGGGGACGCCGTCCGTCCCGTCGCGCGTCGCGGCGGTTCGCGTCCATCCGCGGAGACTGCTGCCCAGGAAGTTTCGGTCTTTCTTCGGTCCTCTCATAGTGATTCTTCCTAGGGGCCGGACGCATTAATATGTTGCACTTCTGATATATTGTCATCAACGTTCGAGGAGGATACTGATAGAACATCGACTATCAGGGTCGATGAGCGCGGTTTTCGCGTCGCGCCGTCCCGACGGTTCGGGAGGACCCGACGGCCGAGTGAGGCGAGGGGCGACTACCGGTTCAGCGTGTGAATCGCCTGTCCCTCGGCGTTCTCTGCGGCTTCCATGACCGCCTCCGAGAGCGTCGGGTGGGTGTGGATGGTGCTCGCGACGTCTTCGAGCGTCGCGCCCATCTCGATGGCGAGGGCGACTTCCGCGATGAGTTCGGAGGCTTCCGGGCCGACTATCTGCGCGCCGAGGACGAACCCGCTCTCCTCCTCGGCGACGATGCGGACGAACCCGTCCGTGTGGCCCGTCGTCAACGCGCGACCGGAGGCGTTGAACGGCATCTGGCCGACGGCCGTCTCGAAGCCCTGCGCTTCGGCTTCCGCCTGCGTCATCCCCACCGTCCCTATCTCGGGGTCGGTGAAGACGGCGGCGGGGACGGCTTGGGCGTCGTAGGCGACGGGTTCGCCGGCGATGTGCTCGGCGGCGACGATGCCCTGCTTGGACCCGACGTGCGCGAGCATCGGCCCCCTGTCGGCCACGTCGCCGACGGCGTAGATGTCGTCCACGGAGGTTCGCATCCGGTCGTCCACCTCGATGAAGCCGTTATCGGTCAGTTCGAGGCCCGCGTTCTCGATATCGAGCGTCTCCGTGAGGGGGTTTCGCCCGACTGCGACGAGTACCTTGTCGGCGTCGTACGACGACTCCTCGCCGTCCTCCGTCTCCGTCGTGACGACGATGCCGTCGCCCTCCTCGCGCCAGTCGCTCGCCGCCTCGCCGAACTCGAAGTCGATGCCGAGCGATTCGGCCTGCTTCTTGACGACGCGGGAGACGTCGTCCTCGTATCCGGGGAGCACGTCGTCCAGCATCTCGACCACCGTCACGTCCGCGCCGAGTTTGGCGAACGTCGTCGACAGTTCCATCCCGATGTAGCCCGCGCCGACGACGAGGAGTCTGTCCGGCACGGTGTCGGTGTCGAGTGCGTGCGTCGAGGACCACACCGGGTCGTCGTCGAACTCGAAGTTGGGTATCTGGATGGGTCGAGAGCCGGTGGCGACGATGCAGTGTTGGAAGTCGATGGACTCCGAACCCTGCCCCTCGCCGCCGTGGGCGACGCGGACGCTCCCGTCGTCTTTGAACCGCGCCTCGCCCTCGATGAGGTTGACGCCGTTGGCCTTGCAGAGTTTCTCGACGCCGCCGGTGAGGGTGTCCACCACGTCGTCCTTCCAGTTGACCATCTGTGAGACGTCCACCGCCGGGTCGGCGTGGATGCCCATCTCCTCGGCGTTGCCCGCCTCGTGGGCGAGGTCAGCGCCCGTGATGAGCGCTTTCGAGGGGATGCAGCCCCGGTTGAGGCAGACGCCGCCGTAGGCGTCCTTCTCGACCAGCGTCACGTCCAAGTCGCGTTGTGCGGCGCGGATGGCGGCGACGTACCCGCCCGGCCCCGCGCCGATGACCAGTACCTCCGTTCCGGTTGAGATGTCTCCGACGACCATTTATTCGAGCAAGAGGAGTTTGGGGTTCGACAGGTACTCTTTGACCTTGTTCGTGAACCGTGCGGCGATGGCGCCGTCCACCACGCGGTGATCGAACGACAGCGACAGCGTAAGCACCTTCCGCGGGACGATGTCGCCGTCCACCACGCGCGGTTTCTCCTTTATCTCGCCGAGTGCGAGGATGCCCACCTCGGGGTAGTTGATGATGGGCGTCGCGTACTCGCCGCCGACGACGCCGACGTTCGTGATGGTGAACGTGCCGCCCTGCATCTCCGCGGGGGAAATCTTCCGCGAACGGGCCTTCTCGACCAACTCGTTCGTCTCCCGTGCCAAATCGAGCAGTCCCTTCCCGTCGGCGCCGTGGACGACGGGCACGAGGAGTCCGGCGTCCGTCGCCGTCGCCACGCCGACGTTGTACTCGTCGCGGAGCACTATCTCCTCGTTCTCCTCGTCGAGTTGGGCGTTCATGTACGGGAACTGCTTCAACGCCGCGACGACGGCCTTCGTCACGAACGGCATGTACGTGAGTTTCACGTCGCGTTCGGCGGCCAACGGCTTGTACTCCTCGCGGAGTTCGACCAGTTCCGTCACGTCCACCTCGTCGTGGTGGGTGACGTGCGGCGCGGTGTACTTCGAGCGCTGCATCTGGTCGCCGATGGCCTTCCGGACGCCCTTGTAGGGGACTCGCTCGCCCGCGGCGGGGCCCGACTCCGTCGAGGGTTCGACGGTCTGTGCGGGCACGTCGGCCGCTTCGGTCGATTCGGCCGCCTCCCCCGCGCCTTCCTCGGCGGCGAGAGAGCGAGCGTCAGCCGTCTGTGCGGCCTGTTGAACTTCGGCGTACTGGCGCACGTCCGCCTCGGTGACGAACGGTTCGCCGTCGCGTTCCTCGGTGGCGGGTACGTCGTCGATGTCGACGCCCTCCTCCTCGGCGATACGGCGCGTCGCGGGCGCGGCCAGCGTCTTCTCGCGTTCGGCGGCCTTGGGGGCCCCCGCCGACCCCGCGGACTCGGCGGCCTGTCCGTCTCCGCTGTCGCCCGCTTTCGACACCGCGGACTTGCCGCTGAAGGAGACGTTGCGCGGACCGGCGCTCTCGGATTCGTCGCCGTCGCCGCCTTCCTCGGCGGCGTTCCGCACGTCCGTCTCGGTGATGCGTCCGCTCGGACCCGACCCCTCGACGGCCGAGAGGTCGACGCCGAGTTCCCGCGCGAGGCGGCGGACGCTCGGCGGCGCGAAGACGCGCCCGGACGGCGACTCCGTCTCGGCGGGCGGCGTCTCCTCTTCGGATCCTTCGGCTGCGTCGGATTCGTCGCTCTCCGCTTCCGGTTCCGTCTCTACTCCCTCGTCACCTTCACCCTCTACCTCGAAGGTGATGATGACGTCGCCGACGGGGACCATCTCGCCCTCCTCGGCGCGGAGTTCCTTCACCGTCCCGTTGTACGGGGAGGGAACGTCCACGAGGGCCTTGTCCGTCTCCACCTCGGCGACGACTTGGTCCTCGGTGACCGTATCGCCCGGGGAGACGTGCCACGTGACGAGTTCGCCCTCGGCGACGCCTTCGCCGACGTCCGGCAGTTTGAATTCCTTGACACCCATCGTTCAGAACTCAACCGCGTTCCGGATACCTTCTTCGACCCGAGTTACCGACGGCAGGTAGTAGTCCTCTAAGGCGTACAGGGGGTACGGAACGTCGTACCCCGTGATGCGCTCGACGGGGGCCTCCTGATACAGGAGCGCTTCCTCCTGTAGCGTCGCGGTGATCTCCGCGCCGATGCCCGCCGTCTTCGGGGCTTCGTGGACCACCGCCGCGCGGCCCGTCTTCTCGAACGACTCGACGAGGGTCGCTTTGTCCATCGGGTCCACCGTCCGAAGGTCCACGACTTCGGCGTCGATTCCCTCCTCGGCGAGGTTCTCCGCCGCCTCCATCGTCGGGCGCGTCATCGCGCCGTAGCAGTAGACGGAGATGTCCTCCCCTTCGCGTCGGACCGCCGCCTCGCCGATGGGCACCTCGTAGTCGTCCTCGGGCACGTCGCCGCGGAACGCGCGGTAGATGAGTTTCGGTTCGAGGAAGACGACGGGGTCGGGGTCGCGAATCGAGGCGATGAGCAGTCCCTTCGCGTCGTACGGCGTCGAAGGTACGACCACCTTCAGGCCCGCCTCGTGGGCGTAGAACGCCTCCTTCGACTCGGAGTGGTGTTCGGGCGCGCGGATGCCGCCGCCGTACGGCGCGCGGACGACCATCGGGCAGGTGAACCGGCCGCGACTCCGAGTGCGGATGCGCGCGGCGTGACTCACGAGTTGGTCGAAGGCGGGGTACATGAAGCCGGAGAACTGCATCTCCGGAACCGGCTTCATCCCCATCGCGGCCATGCCGATGGCGGTGCCGACGATGCCCGACTCGGCCAACGGCGTGTCGATGACTCTGTCGCCGCCGAACTCGTCGAACAGGCCCTCCGTCGCGCGGAAGACGCCGCCGTTCTTCCCGACGTCCTCGCCCATGACGATAACGTCGTCGTCCTGCTTCATCTCCGTGTAGAGAGCGTCCTGTACCGCCTGCACGAGCGTCAAACTCTGGGTCTGTTGGGTCTGGTTTTGGCTCATCCTGTCACTCCCGAAGGAACGCTTCGGCTCCGTGTTTCTCGTACAACGCCTCGAACTCGGCCATCTGCTCGCGGAGTTCCGGCGGCAACTCCTCGTAGAGGTGCGTGAACATCTCCTCTGGTTCGGGTCGCAGTTCCGACTCCGCCTCCTCGATGGCCGTCGCCACTCGCTCCTCGGTCCACGACTCGATGGACTCGACTGCCTCGTCGTCGAGGCGGCCCGTCTCCCGGAGGAACCGTTCGAGTCGCGGGATGGGGTCTTTCTTCCGCCACTCGGCCACCTCGTCGTCGTCGCGGTAGACGCTCGGGTCGTCCGCCGTCGTGTGCGCGCCGAAGCGGTACTGCACCGCCTCGATGAGCGTCGGGCGGAGTTCGTCCTCGTCGGGGTCTTTCGCCTTCTCGACGGCCGCGCGGGTGGCCGCGTAGACGGCGAGGGGGTCCATGCCGTCCACTTGGACGCCCTCGAACCCGTACGCTGTCGCCTTCTGCGCCAGCGTCTGACTCGCGGTCTGTCGCTCCCGCGGGACGGAGATGGCCCACTGGTTGTTGTTGCAGAAGAACACGTTCGGCGTGTCGAAGACGCCCGCGAAGTTCAGCCCCTCGTGGAAGTCGCCCTCCGACGTCGCGCCGTCGCCGAAGTACGAGACGACCGCCGCGTCCTCGCCGCGGAGTTTCTTCGCCCACGCCGCGCCGGTGGCGTGCGGAATCTGCGTGGCGATGGGCACCGCCACGGGGAAGATGTTCACGTCGTCCGGAATCGCGTTCCCCTTCTCGTGGCCCATCCAGTAGAGGAGCGTCCGCTTCAACGGCAGGCCGCGGTGGAGCGCAGCGCCGTGTTCGCGGTAACTCGGGAACATCCAGTCCTCCTCGTCGAGGGCGAACGCGCTCCCTATCTGCGCCCCCTCCTGCCCCGACAGGGGCGGGTACGTCCCCATCCGTCCCTGTCGCTGGAGGCTCACCGCCCGCGTGTCGAAGTGGCGGGCCAACCGCATCTCGCGGTACATGTCTACCAACTCCTCGTCGCTCAGGTCGGGAACCTCGCCGACGGGTTCGCCGCTCTCGTCGAGGACGCGAAGCATGTCCTGCGGGTCTCGCTGTAGTACGCTCACGGGTGAACCCACCTGTGCATGGTTGGAGGGTCATCCGCACGGGGTATAGTGTTTTCGTAAATAGTTTACTATGGACAGAAATACTGCCAACCCGTCCCGACGCGTCCACTCCTACCGGATCGAACTGACTGTTCTTCGAATTCGGGCCGATTTCGAACGGCGTTTTCGCGACTGTCGTCGCCGGGACGGATGAATCATGGACGAACGTTTAGAATTCGCACCGGGTCGGCGGCCGCGGTCAGTCGCCCGCGGCGGTCCGCGCCTCGCGGCGGGCCTGTTCGACGCTCTTGCCGTCTCTGAGCACGGCGTCGACGAACAGTTCGCCCGCCTTGTACGACGACCGGACCATCGGGCCGGCGGCGCAGTAGAGGAAGCCGAGTTCCTCCTCGGCGACGCGCCGCCACGTCTCGAAGGCGTCCGGGTGGACGTACTCGAACACGTCGAGGTGCGTCCGGGAGGGTTGGAGGTACTGACCGAGGGTGACCACGTCCACGTCCGCCTCCCGGAGGTCCGAGAGCGTCCGGTACACCTCGTGGTCGTACTCGCCGAGGCCGAGCATGACGCTCGTCTTCGTGTAGATGTCCGACTCCCGCGACACCTGTTCGAGCACCGACAGCGACTGCTCGTAGCCCGCCCGTCGGTCGCGGACCGGCCACTGCAGGCGTTCGACGGTTTCGACGTTGTGCGCGACGACGTCCGGTCGGGCGTCGATTATCTCCCGGACCAACTCGGGTTCGCCCTGAAAGTCCGGAATCAGCACCTCCACGAGCACGCTCGGGTCGCGCCGTTTGATCTCGCGGATGGTCTCGGCGAAGTGGCCCGCGCCTTGGTCCGGCAGGTCGTCGCGGTCCACGGAGGTGAGCACGACGTAGTCGAGGCCGATTTCGGC
The DNA here is from genome assembly GCF_900100875.1 of Halopelagius longus. Classification (NCBI taxonomy): domain Archaea; kingdom Methanobacteriati; phylum Methanobacteriota; class Halobacteria; order Halobacteriales; family Haloferacaceae; genus Halopelagius; species Halopelagius longus. The sequence goes on from NZ_FNKQ01000003.1 coordinate 838,028, forward strand.
GACGGCGTCGGCGACGTTCGCGGGTTCCTCGGGGTCCAACGGCTCCATCCCGCCGGTCTGCACGTCGCAGAAGTTGCACCCGCGGGAGCACCGGTCGCCCATCAGCATGAACGTCGCCGTCCCCGGTCCGTTGCGACCGCTCCAACACTCCCCGAGGTTCGGACAGTTGGCCTCCTCACAGACCGTGTTGAGGTCTCTGTCGCGGAGCGTCTGTTTGATGTCCGTGAACCGACGTCCCGACGGTGGTCGCATCTTGAGCCAGTCGGGTTTCCGCCTGCCGGGCATGCGTACACCTTCTGCGGCGGACGGCAAAAGCGTGAGGATTAACCGCGTTTCGTTACCCGTTCTGGGGTTCGGGCCGCCACGGCGTCGGCCGACTCCCGTCGAACGCCTCGACTCCGGCGTCGGAGGGGTTCACCGGCGCGCCGCCGGTTCGCTCGATTCGCTCGTCGATGCACTCCATCCAGTCGAAGAGCGCACAGACCGCGTCCACTTCCGTGGAGACGCGTCCGATTTCGTGCGTGTGAGATGCTTCGTTGGCCCGTTCTCGGCACCGGAGGAGCCACGGTCTGTTCCGGTCGCAGTACTCGTCTGTGCGCTTCACCGCCTCGACGGTTACGGGTTGGGAACGGTGGCGGAACGTGAATCCGTCGTCCGACGGAACCAGCTCCCAGTGTAGGGGGACTCGACTGTCGTCGAGCCTGTAGGGGGGGTCCATCGTCCTGTGTGTACGATGATTAGCGTTCGATAACCCCATTGTGGTTGTATACTACTGGTGGTTAACCCCCCTCGGGTCTCCTGTCGGGGAGTTCGACAGTCGCCGAGTCGAAACCGTGCCGAAATCTGCCAACGCGCTTTATCCGCCGGAACGTGTCGCTTCGGACGATGAGTACCATCGCTTCGGTCGAACTAGCCGCGGAGGAGTTCGCACTAGGGCGGTCGCTTGCGGAGGTTCCCCGCGCCGAGTTCGAGGTAGTCCGCGTCGTCGCTCACGACGGCGACAGCCTCGTCCCGTACGTGCGGGTGACGGCCGACTCCTTCGAGGAGTTCGACGACGCCCTCGACGCGGACCCGAGCGTCGCGGAGGCGACGCTTCTCGACGACTTCGGCGACGAACGGCTCTACCGGATGGAGTGGGTCGAAGACGTCCTCGCGCTGACGCACGTCCTCGTCTACGCCAAGGGAGCGGTGTTGGAGATGTACGGAACGGACGAACAGTGGCGCGTCCGCCTCCTCCTTCCGGACAGGGAGGCGCTTTCGGACACCGCCGCGTACTGCCGCGAACGCGACCTGACGTTCGAGATACTGAACATCCACGAACTGTCCGGGTCGGTCTCCCGCGGCGAGTTCGGTCTCTCGCAGGCGCAGTACGAAGTTCTCCTCACCGCCGCCGAACAGGGCTACTTCGACGTTCCGCGCGACGTGACGATGGCCGACTTGGCGGACACCCTCGACGTCTCCCAACAGGCCATCTCCGAACGCCTCCGCCGCGGCCACGCGAACCTCGTGGACAACACGATTCGCGTCGGCGAGGAGTCGTTCGACGTGGACGCGAACGGCCGACGGTAGCCCGAGAACCCTCACGACAGTTCACGAACGCACAGGGTCGTACGTGACGTATATGTCAAGATAACGAAATACTCATAAGCGAGTAAAGCCTCCTACTAGATATGCAGTGGAACCACCGCCGTAACCAGACGAAGGCAGAACAGAAGAAAAACGAGTCCAAGAGCGGCACGAAGTGGTCGTTCATCGCGGCCGCGACCGTCATCGCGTGAGGCGAACTTCCTCGATTTCTCCGCTCTCTTTCACTTTCGCTCTCCGGTAGCCGACGGTGCGTTTCGACGGACGCGGGGAGAAACGCCTTTCCCGACGGAAGTCTCCCTCTCTCACATGACTGCTCTCCCTCCGTCGGAGTTCCGGTCCGACGAGGCCCTCGTTCGAAGCGTCGGGAGGTGCGTCGCGTGAAAGTCGCGGACGTCGTCCCCGACTTCGCCGACGCCTTCGGATTCGACGAGTTCAACCGGATGCAACGCGAGGCGGCCCCGGCGATTCTCGACTCCGACGAGAACGTCGTCGCCTCGGCGCCGACCGCAAGCGGAAAGACCGCACTCGCGGAACTCGCCATCTGTCGAACGCTCCAGAACGGCGGGACGGCCCTCTTCATCGCGCCCCTCCGCGCTCTCACCAACGAGAAGGAGTCGGAGTGGGAACGCTTCGAGAGTCTCGGCTACTCCGTCTACGTCGTCACCGGGGAACGCGACCTGAACCCCCGCCGCGCCGAACGCGCGGACATCCTCGTGATGACGCCCGAGAAGACGGACTCCGCCACGCGGAAGCACGACTCCGCCCGGTACTCGTTCATCACCGACGTGGACTGCTGCGTCATCGACGAGGTGCACCTGCTGGATTCGGAGACGCGCGGCGGCGTCCTCGAAGTGACCGTCTCCCGTCTCCGGCGCATCTGCGACCCGCGCGTCGTCGCCTTGTCCGCGACGATGCCGAACGTCGAGGACGTGGCGGCGTGGTTGGACGCCCCGCCGGAGACGACGTTCGAGTTCGGCGACGACTACCGACCCGTGGACCTCCACGCCGACGTGAAGACGTACACCCACGGCGACAACCCGTTTCAGGACAAGTACCGCCGCCTCTACCGCGCGTTGGACTTGGCGGAACCGCACATCCGCGAGGACGGACAGGCCCTCGTGTTCGTCTCCTCGCGGCAGGACGCCCTCCGCGCGGCGGGGAAGGCACGCGACGAGATAGCCGAACGCGACATCCCCATCGGCGCGCGCGGCGACTACGACTTCCACACCGAGGCGAAGGAACTCGGCAACGAGACGCTCCGGAAGTCGGTTCCCGACGGCGTGGCGTTCCACCACGCCGGACTGGCGAAGGACGACCGCGACAAGGTCGAACGGTGGTTCAAGGAGGGCAAGGTACAGTTGCTCTTCTCCACCTCGACGCTGGCGTGGGGGGTGAACCTCCCCGCGCGGTGCGTCGTCATCCGCGACACGAAGCACCACGACCCCCTCGAAGGCGAGGTGGACATCTCTCCGTTGGACATCCTCCAGATGCTCGGGCGCGCGGGCCGACCCGGCTACGACGACGTGGGGTACGGGTGGGTCGTCTGCGACCGGGGGGACGCCGACAAGTACCGGAAACTGCTCCGGGAGGGCAAGGAGATAGAGTCCCGACTCGCGGAGGACTTAGACTCCCACCTCAACGCCGAGATAGCGATGGGCACCATCGGCGACTTGGAGGACGTGCTCTCGTGGTTGGAGACGACGTTCTACTACCAGCGCGCGCGTTCGAAACCAGACGAGTACGACTTCGGCGGCTTGCGCGAACGCGTGCGCGAGACGCTCGAAACGCTGGTGGACCGGGGGTTCGTCGAGATGGGCGAGGACCTCACCATCGAGGCGACGACGCTCGGACGCCTCGCCTCGAAGTACTACCTCCGTCTGGACACCGCGCGGCGGTTTCACGACCTCTGCGAACGCGACACCATCACCGACGACGCCATCCTCGAAACCGTCGCGGGCGCGGCGGAGTTCCACGACGTCTCCCCCCGCCAGTCGGAGGGCGACGCCGTCGACGAGGTGCTGTCGGGCGTCTCGACGCACCTCGAAGACGGCCCGCGGAAGGTGTTCGCCATCCTCCACGCCGGGATGCAGAACTCCACGCCCTCGGAACTGCGGTCGGACGCGTGGGTCATCCGGCAGAACGCCCTCCGCCTCATCTCCGCGCTTCGGGAGTTCCTCGACGCCTTCGCCGGGCCGCGGGCGGCGAACCTCGCCCGGCGCGTCGAGGCGCGCGTCGAACACGGCGTCTCCCGCGACGCAGTCGGCCTGACGGCGGTTGACGGCATCGGGCCGAACCGCGCCACCAAACTCGCGACGGGCGGCCTGCGCAGTCCCCGCGACGTGGTGGAGGCCGGCGAGGCGGAACTCCGGAACGCCGGACTCTCCGAGGGCGTCGCCGAACAGGTCGTCAGGAACGCGCGCAACTTCCCCGCCGTCGCGGTGTCGTGGGGCGAGTTCCCCGACAGCATCGCCGCGGGAGAAAACGAGATGTGCGAGGTGACGGTGGAGAACCGCGGCGGCGGCGGCACCGTCGGCGTCCGCGTCACGGTCAACGAGGTGGAGATGACGACGAAGCAGACGTACCTCACCGACGCCGTCTCCGTCCCGGTGGGCGTCTTCGGCGCGACGGCGGACGAACTGGAGTACCGCGTCGAGGTGACGTTCCCCGACGCGCCCCTCCACCCGGTCACGGCGACGCGCACCGTGGACGTAGAATAGCCGCCGCGGTTCGCTCCGCCCTCAGTCGAACAGCACCGCACGCAGTTCTTCGGGACCCTCGGCAACCGCGTGCGCCTGCGAGAGGTCCAACTCCGCGTTGTGCGCCCTGCGGTAGGCGACGGTGAACGCCCCCGACCGGACGGCCGACTCGATGCCGTTGAGCGAATCCTCGACGACGACGCACTCCTCCGGTTCGACGCCGAGTTCGGCCGCCGCGTGCTCGTAGATGTGCGGTTCCGGCTTCCCGGCGGCGTCGATGTCCTCGGCGCTGAGAACCAAATCGAGGGGGCCGAGGTCGAAGCGGTCGCGGACGATGGAAATCCACGACTGCGGGGCCGAGGAGACGATAGCGAGTTTCCGCCCCTCGGCCCGCAGGTCCTCGAACAGTTCCTCCGCGCCCTCCATCAGGACGACCTGTTCGCCGTACAGCAGTTCGGAGCGTTCGTGGTAGGCGTCGACGAACTCCTCCTTCGTGACGTTGGTGCCGTACTCCTCCTCCAAGTAGTCGTATATCTCCCGGAAGTGCATCCCGGTGACCTCCTCGTGGGCCGGGTCGCCCGAGGCGACGGCGTCGGCGAAGACGAACTCGTCTTCGAACTCGTGCCAGTAGTCCTCGGAGTCGACGAGGACTCCGTCCATGTCGAACAACACGACTTCGTCGGGGGCGTCCATGCTACCCCGAACGACCGCCACCCTTCAAAGACCTTCGTGGGAGGGTCTATCAGGGATGCCGGGGCCACCGTCGCCGTGACAGAATCCATCCGACTCTTCGCCGGCGACTGCACCACCACCTTCGAGGGCGCGCGCACCCGGACGCAACGCGGGCGCGTCGTCGTCGTCGTGAAACCCGACCGGACCGTCCTCGTCCACGACGCCGACGGCTACCAACCGGTGTCGTGGTTGACCCGGCCCGACGCGCTGACCGTCGAGACGGACGCCTCCGGGTTCGGCATCGTCGCGCGCACGGACGAACAGACGCTCCGCGTCGTCTCCCACGACGCGTCGGGGCGCGCGGAGTACCCCGCCACCGAGGCGGGCGTTCCCGTCGGCGCACACCCCGAGACGGGCGAACCCCTCGTCCGCGTCGGCGGCGCGGTGGTCGGCGTCGATAGCGACGCGCGGTTCGTCCTTCCCGCCGGCGCGACGGTTCTGGACGACACCTGCGACGACTGCGGCCTGCCCCTGATGCGCGCCGAGTGCGGCGCGGCGTTCGAACTCTGTATCGACCGCGCGTGCGAATCGCTGGACGACGCCGTGAGAGGGCGATTCGACCGCGCGTGGACCTGCCCCGACTGCGACTCCGACCTCCGCATCGTCCGCCGCGGGGGGCGCTTGCTGGCCGGGTGCGACGCCTACCCCGACTGCGAGTCGGCGTTCGCCGTCCCGGCGGGCGTCGTCGTAGACGAGTGCGACTGCGGGTTGCCCGTCTTCGAGACTGGGCGGGGTCGGCGGTGTTTAGACGGCACGTGCGAGGCGTTCGAGGAGTGAAACCCGACGGTTCGCCGACCGCCTCGTCCGTCCGGGCGGGCGAATCGCGGACGGACCGCGAGGGGAGTTACTCACTTAATCAAAACACGGACCCGCGGTGAAAACAGCGCCCGATTAAGATTGTGGAGCCGTGACAACCCTCGTATGGGACTGATCCATCAGGAGGAGATGTTCGACGCGTTAGCAGACGGGAACCGGCGTCGGCTGTTAGTATTCCTACTGGATCACGAGTCGCGAGACGTTCCGAAACTGTCGGGTATCACCGCCGAGATGGCCGAGATGAACCGTGCGCTCCTCCGGGAGTATCTCTCCGGACCGCGGCGGGTGGACGGCGGGGACAAAGAACTCCTCCGCACTCACCACGTTCACCTCCCCAAGTTAGACGGGTTCGACTTCATCGAGTGGGACCGAGAGGCTCACGTCGTGACGAAAGGCCCTCGGTTCGACGACATGCGGCCCCTCATCGAACCGTTAGAGGACCGCGGGGAACGCGTCGCGCCGGTGGCCGAAGTGCGCCTCCGCAGGTGAACGAGTCGAGACGCGCTGTACGTATCGAGGACGACGCTCGGCGCTCGAAACTCTTCGACGGCGCTCACCGGCGGGCGAGCAGATAGCCGGTGGCGGCACCGACGACGACGGTTCCCCCGTAGGTGGCGACGAGGCCGAACGCCGCGAGAAGTAGCGGCGTCGCGAGGAGGAGCAACAGGTCGCTCCCCACCTGCATCCACGGCGACATACCGGGCACCGCCTCGAACGGCATCCCGTCCACTACGACCAGCGCGAATTCGAGGAGGTACATCGGCACCGGCATCGCGAACAGTCCGACGAGTGCGCCGACGACGGCCCCTCGAAGCGGCGATTCCGTCCCGCCGAGGCGTGTCCAGAGCACCCGCGCGAGGAGTGCGCCGCCGACGAACCCGCCGAGGACGAGAAGCACCTCCGGGCCGGACGGGAGGTACCCTTCGCCGCTGGCTATGCGTTGGGCCGTCGCCACCGCGACGAAGAGGACGGCGAACGTCCCTCCGGCGACGCCGAACGTCAACGAGGGGTGCTGCCGGGCCGTCTGAGGGGAGGACCAGTGGACCATGCTATACGTACGTCGTGTCGGCGTATGAGTATTCCGCCCTGACCGACAGGTCCGGTTCCGCGTCTTCGCGTCCTGTTCCGGTCGGAGAGAGGGCCTATCGGAACCGGACGAAGCCGAGTAACTGACGGGTGTCGGACGTATCGAGCAGTCGAATCGGACCGAGTTCGCGCGGAGCGAGATTCGGGACTCGCGGGGAGACGACACGGCGTTCTCGCCCCTCGTTTTATTCACCCCTCTCCGTAAGCGGACGTATGAGCAACGGGTTCGTATCCGCTCGCCCCGTCCGAAGGGAGAACGTGACCGGTCGTCTGTACCCCGGTGTCGGGCACGACTCCGCTCCGGGCATCTTAGTGCTCCACGGTAGTGGCGGTGCGGGTGGATACGAACGGGCGTACGCCGAACACTTGGCCGAACACGGCTACACGACGCTCTGCGTCGAATACTTCGGTGCGCCCGGCGTCTCGGACGCCCTCTCCGAAATTCCGCTCGAACACTTCGCCGCCGCCGCCGAGTGGCTACTCGAACGGCCGGACGTTGTCGGAGGACAGGTGGGCGTCGTCGGGTTCTCTCGGGGCGGCGAGGCGGCGTTGCTCGCGGGGAGCCATTTCAGTCGTATCGGTGCCGTCGCGGCGTACGTCCCGAGTTGCTACGTCTTTCCGGCACCGACGTGGATGGACGGTGTCGACGAGGAGTGCGCCGCTTGGACGCTGGACGGTGACCCGGTTCCGTATCTCCCGGTCGAGAAACACGTCGATAACCCTCAGGACGGCGCCGACGATGCACTCGGCGACGACGCACCAGACGCATCTACGCGGGCGATACGACGCGCGTCCGACGAGGAACTGGACCGAGCGACGATCGAGGTGGAGAACGTCGACGGTCCGATACTACTGATATCGGGCGGTTCGGACCGAGTTTGGTCGTCCACGTTCCTCTCGGATCGTATCATCGAACGATTGGACGACCACGACTATCCGTGGGAAGCCGAACACCTCGCGTACCCCGACGCCGGCCACGCCATTCGAGTCCCCTACCGATTCGATGGAGAAGACTCGCCTACCGGCGAGCATCGCTTCGGCGGAACGAACGCGGCTAACGCTCGCGCCTCGGCGGACGCGTGGTTCCACGTCCTGAAGCACTTTCAGAACGCTCGGTGGCTAACCGACCCGTCGCCCTCGATTCGAGGCTTTCGGACGCGTTCGCGAGAACCGCCGACTGCACAGACTCACTGTGATTCGGAAGAGCGAGCGTACAGTCGAACTGCCGCGGAATCGGACACGTCCCGTTCCGCGGCGGGGCGAAACGCGAGCATCGCAGACCCTTTGTCCGCGCCGCCCCCGACTCCGGACATGGACGGGACACTCGACGGCGACGTCGTCCGCGTCGGCGGCGACGCGCGACAGCGGTTCTACGACTCGCGGGGGTACGGACGGCCCGCGGACGGGAACCGCATCGAACTCGCGCCGGTGGAAGCCGCGCACCTCCTCGCGCGCGGCGACTTAGACGCCGTAGACGGGATGGGCTTCCGCGAGTTCCTGACGCGGACGGGCGCGGTGATGGAGTTCGTCGTCTACAAGGACCTCAGAGACAGGGGGTTCTACCTCTCGCCCGCGCGCGAGGACTGGGCGGGCGCGGCCGCGGACCACGCCGGCGCGGGCGTCGATTTCGTCGTCTACCCCCGCGGGAAGGGCCCGTGGGACGACGACGTGGAGTACCGCGTCCGCATCGCGGGCGAACGGGAGTCCATCGCCGCCGCCGAACTCGGCGACGGCGTGGTCCTCGCCGTCGTCGACGAGGACGGCGAACTCACCTACTTCGAGACGGACCGCCCGGAAATCGAGGGCGGCACTGTCGAGGGAACCTCGGCAGGCCACCGGATGCAGTCCGGTGATGACGAGTACGAACCCCCTTCGGGGTTGGAGTCGGACCTCCTCTCCGACAGGGTGTTGCTGTGGGAGTCGCCGGACGAGATGTACGAACGCGGCTTCTACGGGCAACGGCTTCACGGCCGCAACGCGGATTCGGGACCGCTCCAACTCTCCTTGGTCGAGGGGGCGTACCTCTCCGAACGGGGGTACATCGACGCCGACCACGAGGCGGTGGTCGAGGTGGCCCGCGAGGTGGAGGGCGACCGGTTCGACCGCCGCCTGCAGGCGTACGCCGCCCTCCGCGACGCCGGGGCGGTGCCCAAGAGCGGATTCAAGTTCGGCGCGGACTTCCGCGTGTACACCGACTTCTCGACCGTCTCGGACCTCTCGCACTCCGCGGACCTCGTTCGGGTCGTCTCGCCGGACCACACGTTCCTGCCGCGGGACCTCTCCTTGGACGTGCGCCTCGCCGGCGGGGTGCGGAAGCGAATGGTTTTTGCGCTCACCGACGCCAAGAGAGGCATAGACTGGCTTTCGGTCGCCCGACTCACTCCATGACACGAGACGACTCCGACCCCCGCGAGACGGACGAAGAGACCCGGACGGACGACGAGGGAGCACGTCAGGCGCTTTCCGACGGCGGCACGTCGGCGGAGGGTGCCGACGACGTGGCCCTCGACCCGTGGGGCTCTTCGACCATCTCCGATTACCGAAAACTGTTCGAGGAGTTCGGCATCGATGAGTTCGACGAGGTGCTTCCGGAGGTGCCGAACCCCCACTACCTGATGCGCCGCGGGGTCATCTTCGGCCACCGCGATTACGGCCCCGTCGCCGACGCCATGCGCGAGGGCGACGACTTCGCCGTCCTCTCGGGGTTCATGCCGACGGGCGACCCCCACATCGGCCACAAACTCGTCTTCGACGAGATAATCTGGCACCAAGAGCAAGGCGGCGACGCCTACGGTCTCATCGCGGACTTGGAGGCGCACTCCGCCCGCGGCCTGACGTGGGAGGAGATAGACGAACACGCCCGCGACTACGTCCTCTCGCTCCTCGCCCTCGGCTTCGACCCCGAGGAGGGTGAACTCTACCGACAGTCGGACAACCGAACCTTACAGGACCTCTCCTTCGAACTCGGCTCGAAGGCGAACTTCTCGGAGTTTCAGGGCATCTACGGCTTCGACGGCGAGACGAACGTCTCGCACATGCAGTCGGTCGTCACGCAGATGGCCGACATCCTCTACCCACAGTTGGAGGGACCGAAACCGACGGTCATCCCCGTCGGCCCGGACCAAGACCCCCACGTCCGGTTCGCCCGTGACCTCGCGGCGCGGATGCGCTTCTTCAAGGTGACCGAGGCGTACGCGAGTTTCGAACTCACCGACGCGGAGCGACCTATCGTCGCCGCCGCCTACGAGGCGCGCGAGGAGTTCGCCGAGGACCCCGAGATGCCGCGGTGCGGGGAGGCCGCCGAGTGGGTCGAAGACGCAGATATCGACGAACTGGATGTCGACGTGACCGTCGAATCCGCGGTCGAATCGGTCGTCGAGAAGTTGGAGAACGCCGGGATGGAACCGCTCCGTCCGCGCGTCCGCTTCCTCGACGCCAACGCGACCGAGGAGGCGTTCGAGGACCTCATCGAGTCCGTCGAGGGGGAGAAGCGACGCTACGAGGAGCACATCGACGCGTTCGACCTCTCCTTTTCGGTGGCCGAGGAGTTGGCCCGCGAGGTGGAGTTGGAGAACGGCGGCTACGGCTTCCTGCCGCCCTCTTCCATCTACCACCGCTTCATGACCGGCCTGACCGGCGGGAAGATGTCCTCCTCCATCCCCGCCTCGCACATCTCGCTTCTGGACGACCCCCAAGAGGGGTACGACAAGGTGAAGTCCGCCACCACCGGCGGGCGCGAGACGGCGGAGAAACAGCGAGAACTCGGCGGCAAGGCCGACGAGTGCCCCGTCTACGAACTGTACGCCTACCTGCTCTCCGGCGACGACGACGAGTTCGCAAAGCGCGTGTACGACGAGTGCGTCGGCGGCGAACGCCTCTGCGGCGGGTGCAAGGAGCAGGCGGCGATTCTCATGGAGGAGTTCCTCGAAGAGCACCAAGAGAAGCGCGAGGAAGTCGAATCGATGCTGGCGGAGATGGACATCTCCTTGGAGTCGGACCGCCGCGGCGTCGCGCCCGGCGACGACTGATCCGCCAGTTCGGCGCGCCGACCCTCATTCTTCCGCCGCCGCGCGCAGTCGAAGTCCCGCGAGTCCCGGACCCAGAACCGCAACGAGCGACCCGGCGAGAATCGTCACCGCGGACGCCACCGTAACCCCGGTGCACTGGTCGATGTAGCATATCCGCCCGTGTCCGGGGTAGTAGAGTCCCTGCGCGAGGAGCCAGTAGGCGAGGTAGAGTCCGAACACCGCGAGCATCGTGACCGCCCACCCGTCCGCCGCGAACCGCAGTGCGGTGTCCGAATCGACGCCGGTCGCGCGCCGAAGGAGACGCCGCCCGACAGCCAACGGAAGGACCGCAAGCACGAGGAAGGCGACGAGGGCGACGAAGAGTAGCCCCGGGACGTCCTCCGCCGAACCCCCCGTCGCGAGGGACCGGGCGAGGGTGGCGGCGAGGTACAGGAGGCCGGCCCCGAGGAGGCCGACCCGGAGGGCGGAGCCGAACGGGCGAGTCCCGTCTCGGTGCGACCGACGCGCCCCGAGCGTCACGAACGCGGAGACGCCCGCGGTGAGAGCGAAGACGAAGACCGGACCGAGTTCTTCGAGGAGAGCCATGTCTCACGTCCGCGGAGCGGAGAGATAACTGTTTCCGGGCGTTAACCGCCGCGGCGCCACCTCAGAGCGTCACGCGGACGCCGGCGTCCTCCTTCTCCGCTCTCTCGTACAGGTGTCCGGCCGTCGCCGCGTCCAACACCGCCGACCCGACGCTCTCGACGACCAGTATCTCCGATTCGTCCTCGCGCCCCGCCACCCCCTCGAACACGTCCGAGAGGGGGACGAGTTCCGACTCTTCGACGCCCGCTTCTCTCGCGTCGCCCACCTCCGCGGCCTCCTCGGGCACGTCCGCGAAGACGCTCGCCGCGCGGGCCATCGTCTCGGCGTCGAGTTCCCGCATCTCCGCGGTGAACGCGCCGACGGCGACGACGAGGGTTCCGGGTTCGAGGTCCGACCCCTCGAAGACGGGCGATTCGCTGGTCGTCGCGGTGACGACGACGTTCGACCCCGCCACCGCCTCTGTGGGCGACTCGACGGCCCGCACGTCCGCGTCGTCCAACTCCTCGCGCAGGTCGGCGGCGCACGCCGCCCGCGACTCGGAGGGAGAGTAGACCCGAACCCGTTCGAGGTCGGTCGCCGCGGCGATAGCGCGCGTCTGCCACCGAGCCTGCGCGCCCGCGCCGAAGACGCCCAGTCGGACGGGTCCGGTCGCCAGTTCGCGCGCCGCGAGGCCGCCGATGCACCCCGTGCGGGCGTTCGTGATGCGGTTGGCGGCCATGTACGAGAGGGGGAGACCCGTCTCGGCGTCCGTCAGGGCGAGTTGGGCGTTCACGGTGGGGATATCGCGCTCCCCGTTGCCCTCGTGGACGGCGGCGAGTTTCGTCGCGTACGTCGGGTCGCCGTGAACGTAGGCGGGCATCGTGAGCGCCGTGCCGGGCGTCTCCGTCCCGACGGGGTAGTGCGGCCGCGGGGGCCGTTCCACCTCGCCGCGACCCTGTTTCACGAACGCCCGTTCTATCTCGGGCAGGAGGGCCGGAAGCGAGAGCACCGACGCCACGTCGTCGTCCGAGAGGACGCGAACTTCGGTCATGGGGGCCGGTACGACCGCGAACGCCTGAAACGTTCGGTGCGTTCCGCGGATGCGGGATACGTTCTTATTTGTGGCGTGTCAACTCACACCATGAACGTCGTCATCGTCGGGGGAGGCGTCGTCGGCCTCGCCTGCGCGAACGCACTCGCCGGCCGCGGCGCGTCGGTCACCGTCTGCGAGGCGGGAACGCTCGGGGGCGGAAGCACCGGCCGCGCCGCCGGCGGCATCCGAACGCAGTTTTCGACCCGCGTGAACGTCGAACTCTCCCTCGCGAGCGTCCCCGTCTGGGAGTCGTTCGAGGACGATTTCGGCGTCGACATCGACTACCGGCGGACGGGCTACCTGTTTCTCGCCCGCGAGGCGGAGACGGCGGCGTCGTTCCGCGAGAACGTCGCCCTGCAGAACGACGCGGGCGGGGACAGTCGCCTCCTCGACCCCGAGGCGGCCCGCGAGTTCTGCCCGGAACTCCGCGCCGAGGAGTTCGTCGCCGCGACGTACTCGCCCCTCGACGGGACGGCCGACCCCCACTCGGCGGTGCAGGGGTACTCGCGGGCCGTCGAGGAGGCGGGCGTCGAGGTGCGGACGAAGACGCCCGTGACGGACCTCGAACGCGTCGGCGACGGCGAGTCCGGGGAGTGGCGCGTCGAGACGCCCGCGGCGACGCTCTCGGCGGAGTACGTCGTGAACGCGGCGGGGGCGTGGTCGCGGCGCGTCGGCCGACTCGCGGGCGTCGAACTGCCGATTTCGCCCCGGCGGCGGCAGATGGCCGTGGTCGAACCCGAACGGACGCTCCCCCAGTCGGTGCCGTTCACCATCGACTTGGACGCGGGGGCGTACTTCCGCCCCGAACGCGAGGAGACGGCCGTGGTCGGCGGGCACTTCGCCGACGAGGACGCGGAGGCGGACCCGGAGACGTTCGACGAGTCGATGGACCTCGGGTGGGCCGCCGAGGCGATAGAACGCGCCGACGACTGCGCCGCGTACTTCGGCCCCGAGACGCGAATCCGAAACGGGTGGGCCGGCCTGTACGCCGTCACGCCGGACCACCACGCGATTCTCGACGAAGTGCGATCGGGGTTCGTCGTCGCGGCGGGGTTCTCCGGGCACGGGTTCCAACACGCCCCCGCGACGGGCGAGTGCGTCGCCGAACTCGTCGCGGAGGGGGAGGCGTCGCACGTGGATATCTCCGCTCTCTCCGCCGACCGGTTCGACGCCGCCGAGGGAGAGAGGCCGACGCTTCGGGAGCGAAACGTCGCCTGAGTCGCCGGTCCGGCGGGGGCGTTCCCCTGACACCGAATCGCACGCCTTTCAGAACGCTTTTGGGGCGGGGAGCGGTTTCCTCGGGTATGCGACCCGGACCCGCCACCGCAGGCGCACGCACCACCCGCCAACCGACCGGAAGCGGCGGGTTCGGTTTCTTCTCTCGGACCGATTGAGGGCGGCGGACCCTCCGCCGCCGTCGCCGCCGGGCGAACGCTCGGGGCGACGGTCGGAGGCGAAACCGCTCGAACCGGTCCGGGGCGGGCCGCGCGTCGGCCCGCCGTCTTCGGAACTGCTAATGACCGCCGCTCGGTAGACGCGGCAACGACCGACGCGAACGCAGGACGTGACATGAAACTTCCCGAATCACAGGTCGCGGTGTTGAACGCCGCGAGCGCGACGGACGAACAGACCATCGACCGACTCGCCGAGGAAACGGGCCTGAAACCGGAGACGGTGACGCAAGCGGCCTTCGAACTCCGCGACGAGGGCTACCTCGAAGTCGAGGAGACGGAGGACGTAGAGTTCGAACTCACCGAGGAGGGCCGCGACTACGTGGAGTCGGGCCTGCCGGAGGTGCGCCTCTATCGGGCCGCAATCGAGGCGGGCGCGGACGAGGACCCGGTACAGATGGGCCGCGTCATCGGCTCTTCGGGCCTCGAAGGCCCCGAGGTGGACATCGCCCTCGCGAACTTCGGCCGGAAGGGCTACGGCGAGATAGAGAGCGGCGAACTGTCCGCCGACTCCGACGCCGACGCCGCCGAGGACCCGGAAGCGCTGGCACTCGCGGCGTTGGCGCAGGACGACGCCGTCGAGGACGAGGACGTCCTCGACCAACTGGTCTCCCGCAACCTCGTGAACCGCCGCGAGGAGACGGTTCGCTCCGTCCTCCTCTCCGAGGAGGGCGTGACGCTCCTCATGGAGGGCGTCGAGGCGGCGGAGACCGTAGACCGCCTGACGCCGGAGATGCTCACCTCCGGCGAGTGGGAGGACGTGGAGTTCACCGAGTACAACGTCGAAGCCGACGCGCCCGAGGTGCGCGGCGGCAAGACGCACATCCTCCGACAGACCGCAGACCGGGTGAAGGACGTGCTCACCGGGATGGGGTTCAAGGAGATGGAGGGGCCGCACGCCGACGCGGACTTCTGGATCAACGACTGCCTGTTCATGCCGCAGGACCACCCGGCGCGGACCCACTGGGACCGATTCGCCCTCGACGTGCCGCCGATTCGGGACCTGCCCGAGGACCTCGTGGACCGCGTGGAGGACGCCCACAGGAACGGCGTCGGCCCGGACGGCGACGGCTACCACTCGCCGTGGTCCGAGGACTTCGCGCGCGCCGTCGCCCTGCGCGGACACACCACCTCGCTGTCGATGCGCTACCTCTCGGGGCACGAAGTCGGCGAACTCGACTCACCCCAGCGGTACTTCTCCATCGAGAAGGCGTACCGAAACGACACCTTGGACCCGACGCACCTGCT
Source organism: Halopelagius longus (assembly GCF_900100875.1). Lineage (NCBI taxonomy): Archaea > Methanobacteriati > Methanobacteriota > Halobacteria > Halobacteriales > Haloferacaceae > Halopelagius > Halopelagius longus. The sequence continues at coordinate 853,329 of NZ_FNKQ01000003.1, forward strand.
CGAATTCTACCAGATAGAGGGGTGGGTGATGGCCGAGGACCTCTCGGTGCGCGATCTGATGGGCACCTTCGAGGAGTTTTACAGCCAGTTCGGCATCACCGACCTCCAGTTCAAACCCCACTACAACCCCTACACGGAACCGTCGTTCGAGTTGTTCGGACGGCACCCCGAGACGGACGAACTCATCGAAATCGGCAACTCCGGCATGTTCCGCGAGGAGGTGCTGGAACCCCTCGGCGTCGACTGCGACGTGATGGCGTGGGGACTCGCCTTGGAACGACTGCTCATGCTCATGTACGGCTTCGACGACATCCGCGACGTGCACGGAACGATGAGTGACCTCGAACTGCTCCGCGAGATGGAGGTGCTCCGATAATGCCCGTCGTGGACGTTCATCCCGACGAACTCCGGCAACTGACGGGCCACGAGGACAAGTCCGACGAGGAGTTCGTAGACGACCTGTTCGCCCTCGGACTGGAGTTCGAGGGAGAGACAGAAGACGGCGCGTTCCAGTTGGAGTTCGGCCCCGACAGGCTCGATAGGCTCTCCGTGGAGGGCGTCGCCCGGTCGCTCCGCTACCAGTACGGCGACGACAGGGGCGTCTACGTCCCGAACACGAACAACCCCGACTACACGTTCGTCGTCGACGAGGACGTGCCGGACGAACGCCCGTACGTCACGGGCGCGATAATCCGCGGGGTCGATTTGGACGAGGACGCCCTCGATTCGCTCATCCAGTTACAGGAGAAACTCCACGCGACGATGGGCCGACAGCGCGCGAAGGGCGCCATCGGCATCCACGACCTGACGATGATAAAGGGCGAGGTGCTGAGCGAGGAGGGCGGCGGCAACTCCATCACCTACACCGGCATCGACCCCGACGGCGACACGTTCGTCCCCCTCGACAGCGACGCCGAACTGTCGCCCGCCGAGGTGCTGGAGGAACACGCCACCGGACGCGAGTACGCCGACCTGGTGTCGGAGTACGACCGCTACCCCGCCATCTACGACGAACTCGGCCTCTTCTCGTTCCCGCCGGTCATCAACGGCCGCCGGACGGAGGTTTCGACCGACTCGCGGGAACTGCTCGTGGAACTCACCGGCACCGACCAGTGGACCATAGACCGGATGTGCAACATCATCTGCTACGCCCTCAGCGCTCGGGGCGCGACCATCGAGGAGGTGGAAGTCGAGTACCCCGACGGGACGCTCCTCCGTCCGGACTTCGAGGTGGAGACGAAGCGCGTCTCCCACGACCGAATCGAGACGATGCTCGGCGTCGAGTTCGAGAAGCGAGAGGTCGCGGACCTGTTCGAGCGGTCGGGTCTGGGCGTCGAACTCGCCGACGACGAGTCGGGCGGGGACGGCGCGGGCGAGGACGGAACCGTCTACGAGGTGTCGATTCCGCCGTACCGCGTGGACGTGCTCCACCCCCTCGATTTGGTGGACGACGTGGGCCGCGCCTACGGGTTCAACGAACTCGAACCGCGGTACCCCGACGTGGGCACCGTCGGCGAACGCCACGAGCGTTCCCGCCTCGAAGACGCCACCCGCAACACCTTGGTCGGCCTCGGCTTCGAGGACCTGCTGAACTTCCACATGACGAACGAGGACGCCCTCACGACGCGGATGAACGTCGAGGAGGGCGACGAGGTGTTGGGCGGCGGCGAACCCGCGCGCATCACGGAACCGTACAGCGAGGACTACACCGTCCTCCGGACGTGGGCGCTCCCCTCCCTGATGATGGTCCTCGAAAACAACACCCACCGCGCGTACCCGCAGGACCTCGCCGAAATCGGCTTCGTGGCCGAACGCGACGACGACGTGAACACGCGGGTGCGAGAACGGCGGCACGTCGCGGCCGTCCTCGCGCGCCACGACGCGACGTACGAGGACGCGAAAGCGCGCCTGCAGTCGCTCTGTAGCGACTTCGGCGTCGAACTGGAGACGCCCGCCACCTCGCATCCGTCGTTCATCGACGGCCGCGCCGCCTCCGTCGTAATCGACGGCGAGGACGTGGGCGTCGTCGGGGAGATTCACCCGACGGTCCTCGTCGAACACGACCTAGAACTGCCCGTCGCCGCGTTCGAGTTCGACCTGAACGCGTTAGCCTGAAAAGCGAGCGACGGTTCCGCGGGCGGTTCGGCTCTTCGTTACGGGGTTACGCGGTCGCGCGCCTGTCCGAGTCCGACGTCGTCTCGCGCGCCTCGTACGCGCTGTAGGCACCTGAGGCCGCCACGAGGAGTCCGACGACGACGTCGTTCCAGAAGCCGAGTTCGGGCGCGACCCCCGTCGGAACGGTCCGGCCGTACACGAACGGAGACGCTATCAGCCAGAGTCCGACGAGTGCCGCGGCGGCGGCGACTGCGGCGTACCCCACCTTCTCGTCGGCCCGGCGGTAGAAGTTGAACCCGCCGAGGGCGACGAGGACGACGCCGACGACGACGTCGTTCAGGAGGTTCGACTGGACGACGTCGAACACGAACGGTTCGACTATCATCCAGACGCCCGCGAGGGCGATGAGCGCTGACGTCCACTTGCCCCGTTCGCCGGGGTTCGTGTCGTACTCCGTTCGGTCCGTCCGTTCGGAGACGTCGCGTTCGCTCATCGTATCACCCGCGCGTCACTTGTCCGTCGAGAGCCATGATTCGCGCGCTTGAGTTCGCAGGGTTCAAACGGCGATAACTCGCCCGTGTTCGGAGAATTCTCACTCGGATACTTGCATTTACGCGTCGATATTCGGGCTCGGCGTCGGCGGCGCTCGCCTCGACGCCGCATCGGGGCGGGGAGTCCGCGGTGCGAATCCTCGTCGGACCGACACTCGCGTTTTCCGAGGCGACGACCATCCTGCCCCGATAATCGAGTCGTTTAACAGGGCTCCCGGCGGTAGATTCGACCGATAATGCCGAGCGGAGAATACGACCCGGAGGCCGTCGAGGCGAAGTGGCAGGATAGGTGGGTCGACGAGGACACGTACGCGTACCGCGGCGAGTCGGTAGACCCGAACACCGCCTTCTCCATCGACTCGCCGCCGCCGACGGTGTCCGGGAGCCTGCACTGGGGCCACGTCTACGGCTTCACCCTGCAGGACTTCGTCGCGCGGTTCAACCGCATGCGCGGGAACGACGTGTTCTTCCCGTTCGGATACGACGACAACGGCATCGCCTCGGAGCGTCTCACCGAGGACGAACTCGACGTTCGACACCAAGACTACGAGCGTCGGGAGTTCCAGGAGATGTGCCGGGAGGTTTGCCAGGAGTACGAGGCCGAGTTCACGGAGAAGATGCAGAACCTCGGCATCTCCATCGACTGGGACGAGACGTACCAGACCATCTCGCCCGAAGTCCAGCGCATCTCGCAACTCTCGTTCATCGACCTCTACGACCAAGGCCGGGAGTACCGCCAGCGCGCGCCCGCCATCTGGTGTCCCGAGTGCGAGACGGCCATCTCGCAGGTCGAAACCGAGGACGACGAACGGGACAGCCACTTCCACGACATCGAGTTCGGCGTGAAAGGCTCCGAGGAGTCGTTCGTCATCTCCACGACGCGCCCGGAACTGCTCCCCGCCTGCGTCGCCGTCTTCGTCCACCCCGACGACGACGAGAACCAGTACCTCGTCGACGAGACGGCCGAGATTCCGCTGTTCGGGCAGGAAGTGCCCGTCATCGCCGACGAACGGGTGGACATGGAGACGGGGTCCGGCATCGTCATGTGCTGTACCTTCGGCGACCAGACGGACATCGAGTGGTACCAAGCCCACGACTTGGACCTCCGCATCGCCATCGACGAGTCCGGCACGCTGACCGAGGTTGCCGGCGAGTACGAGGGCCTCTCCTCGGACGAGGCCCGCGAGGCCATCGTCGAGGACTTAGACGAGGCGGGTGCGCTTCTGGACCGGTGGGCCATCAGCCACACGGTGAACGTCCACGAACGCTGCGGGACGGCCGTCGAGTTCCTCGTCAAAGACCAGTGGTACATCGAACTGCTCGATAAGACCGACGAGTACCTCGAAGCCGGCCGGCAGATGGACTGGTACCCCGAGAAGATGTTCACGCGGTACAAAAACTGGATCGAGGGGCTCCAGTGGGACTGGTCCATCTCCCGACAGCGCTCTTCGGGCATCCCGTTCCCCGTCTGGTACTGCGGCGACTGCGAACACGTCGTCGTCGCCGACCGCGAGGACCTGCCGGTCGACCCCCTCTCCGACGACCCGCCGGTCGATACGTGTCCGGAGTGCGGCCACGACGAGTTCGTCCCCGAGGACGACGTGTTCGACACGTGGGCCACCTCCTCGCTCACCCCCCTCATCAACGCCGGGTGGGACTGGAACGGCGAGGAGATGGAGATAGAACGGGAGGAACTGTATCCGTTCGACGTCCGCCCGCAGGGTCACGACATCATCTCCTTTTGGCTGTTCCACACCGTCGTCAAGTGCTACGAGCACACCGGCGAGGTGCCGTTCGACAGCGTGATGATAAACGGGATGGTGCTCGACGAGAACCGCGAGAAGATGTCGAAATCGAAGGGGAACATCGTCGCCCCCGACGAAGTCGTCTCGAAGTACCCCGTCGACGCCGCGCGCTACTGGGCCGCCGGGAGCGCAGTCGGCGACGACCTGCCGTACTCCGAGAAGGGTCTCCGCGCCGGCGAGAAACTCCTGCGGAAGCTGTGGAACGCCTCCAAGTTGGTCGAGAGCCTCACCGACGAGGCCCCCGAGGAGTTCGACCACGGCGACCTGCGGGAGATAGACCGCTGGATGCTCGCCTCCCTCGACAGGGAAATCGAGTTCGTCACCGAGAAGCTGGAGAACCGGGAGTTCTCGAAGGCCCGCGACCGGGTCCGGAGCTTCTTCTGGCACACGTTCTGCGACGACTACCTCGAAATCGCGAAACAGCGAGTCCGCGACGGCGGCGACGCCTCCGCGGCGTACACGCTCCGGACGGCGCACCGCCGATTCGTGAAGCTGTTCGCGCCCATCCTCGCGCACGCCGCCGAGGAACTGTGGCGCGACATGTACGACGCCGAGTCGAGCGTCCACCGCGCCTCGTGGCCCGAACCGCTCGGACTCGACGCCGACGTGGCGGCGGGCGAGACGGCGATGGACGTCGTCGGCGCGCTTCGGAAGTACAAGAGCGACAACCAACTGTCGATGAACGCCGGCCTCGACACCGTGGAGGTGTACGGCGACGTCGCCGGCTTCGAGGAGGACATCCGCCGCGTGATGCACGTCGAGACGCTGGAGGCGTTCGACGACCGGCCGGACATCGAGTCCGTCGTCACGGGCGTGGACCTCGATTACTCGCTGGTCGGCCCCGAGTTCGGCAGTCAGGTCTCCGATATCGAGTCGGCCATCGCGGAGGGCGACTACGAAGTCGAGGACGGAACGCTCCGCGCCGCGGGCGTCGAACTCGACGACGAGATGTTCGAGGTCAACGAGGAACGGCGCTACTCCGGCGAGGGCGAGATGGTCGAGGCGGGAGAGACGCCCGTCGTCGTCCGTAACTGAGGCGCACCGTCCCCTCTCCCCGTAATCAGTGTTCGATTCCGGCGATAAGCGACCGAACGTTCTCCGCTTCGCCGTCTAGTCGTTGCGGATACGAACCGAGTCCGACGACGAAGTCGTCGCCGTGTTCGAACCGGGTGACGTGCAGGTAGACGTCGACGTTCTGGCCCTGTACCGTTACCGCCCCCTCGTACTTCTCGACGGTCACGTCGGTATCGAGCGTTCGCACCGTCGCGCTTTCGACTTTACCGTCCACGGAGAGGCCCTCGTAGCGCGACAGGAACCGTTCGAGGAGTTGCTGCGTGGACAGTTCGTCGATGGGGTTGAACGTCCGGTCGGCTATCTCTATCTTCGGCGTGGTGAAGAGGGCGAACAGGGCCACCTTCTGACTGCCGAGGGGACCGAGGTCGACCGCCTTCTCGTAGAGGGTGAGGTGGTTCGTGACCTCGACTTCGCGCGTCTGTCCCGCGACGGTGAACTCCCGCGACACCGAGGGCGAGCGTTTCTCCGCCCGTTCGTACCCCGTCTCCGAAAGCGTCTCGTCGCCGACGCTCGCGTGGTCGGCCTCGAACGCGAGCGGTTGGCTTCCCGTGGCGAACCCGAGGCAACCGCTGGTCGCCGCGAGTCCGGCCGCTACTCCGCCGAGGACCGTTCGTCGCGTGATGCCTCGCGTGGTCGGTAGTCGTTGACGGCTCATCTTCTGGGTGAGCGGAAGCGTCCGGAGCGTATCAACCGTGCAGATAGCGGACGCTAATCCGCTCGATTCAATCCGAATTAACGGGGAAAAGCCGCTACAGGTCCGCGCCGACGGCCTCGTCTATCGAGTCGAAGCCGTCCCGTTCGAGGCGTTCGAGCAAGCCCTCGTTGATGTCGCGCGCGAGGGTCGGCCCCTCGAAGACGAGGCCGGTGTACAACTGTACGAGGCTGGCTCCGGAGCGAATCTTCGCGTACGCGCCCTCGGCGTCGGAGACGCCGCCGACGCCGACGACGGGCACGTCGGTCCGTTCGGCGATGAACCGGACGAGCTCCGTCGCCCGCGACTCGATGGGCTCGCCCGAGAGGCCGCCCCGTTCGGCCCTGTTGGGGTTGCGGAGTCCCTCGGGGCGGTCCGTCGTCGTGTTCGTGGCGATGACGCCGTCTAAGTCGAGTTCGTCGACGACTTCGAGGGCGTCCTCGACGGCGGGGGCAGGGAGGTCCGGGGAGAGCTTCACCAACAGGGGCGACGCGCCCGCATCGACGAGGGCTCCGAGGATCGCTTCCATCGAATCGCGGTTCTGGAGGGTGCGCATCCCCTCGCTGTTGGGACAGGAGACGTTGACGGCGAAGTAGTCCGCGCCGTCGGCGACCCGTTCGTAGGTGTAGCGGTAGTCCTCGGGGGCCTCCTCGGCGGGCGTCGACTCCGAGAGCGCGATGTTGACGCCGACGGGCACGTCGGGCGTCGGCCCCGAGGAGAGGCGTTCGCCGACTCGGTCGGCACCCTCGTTGTTGAGGCCCATGCGGTTGATGATGGCCCCGTCCTCCGGGAGGCGGAACATCCGAGGGCGCGGGTTTCCGGGCTGTCTCTCGGCGGTGACGCCGCCGACTTCGACGTGGCCGAAGCCGAGAGCCGAGAGGGCGGACGGCACCTCGGCGTTCTTGTCGAACCCCGCGGCGACGCCCACCGGACTGTCGAAGGAGAGGCCGAAGGCGTCCGTCGCGAGTCTCTCGTCCTCGACGCGGAAGCGTCGGCGGAGTGCGTCCTCGACGGGCGTGTGCTGTACCGTTCGAAGCGCGCCGTGGACCGCGCCGTGCGCCGTCTCCGGCGGAAGCGAGAAAAGGACGGGTTTGAGTGCGGCGTACGCGCCCCGAATCATCGGTACCCACCCGCGTCGGTCGCTCGGGTTCGCGTTCGGGACGGTTGCGTCGGCGTCCGAGTCATCCGCAGTCAGAAGTCGTGCTCAACTTCGTCAGGGTCGGCTTTTTGGATGATTATCTTGCCGTCTCGGACGCGAACGAACACCTCGTCACCGATCTCCATGCCCGCGACGGCGAGTTCGTCCTCGTGAAGGTTCACGTGGACGTTGTGGTACTCACCGTTCTCGTCTTTCGCGCCACTCGGGCTGAGCTTCTTTTTCCGAACCATCGGGGGTGTCTAGTCGAAGGTTCGCCGTAGGATATACATAAGTGTTGTCTACGCGCTTTCAGGCCGGACGACCGAACGGGAGACGGCGCGGGGAGGCGCCGACCTCGAACGAACTTCGACCAGCCCCCTCCCCCGGGGTGGGGTTATAACTACCCCGCCGCCGGACGCTTATTTTGCCGATATATTTAAGCCGGACCATGTGTTCGGTTGCCATGGAGGAGTAAAACCATGGTACGCGAGGACGGTAAGCGGAATTTCGTGATGCGCGAGGAGGACGGTACAGAGTCGAGCGTGTTCTCCGGCAGCATGCCCCGCCAGGCCGCACTCAAGGCTGCGCGACGACTCGAACCACACGGCTCCGAGGAGGAGGCGAAGTCCAACGCGACGGAGATTCGCCTCCGCGAGAAGGGAACCGACAAAGTCCACATCTTCGACGCGTGGGCGTGGTCCGACGAAGCCCCGGACGACAAACCCGGGTGGATGGAGGGCGACATCACGAAAGGTAACGTCTCCAAGCAGGGGATCAAGCACCTCGAAGAGTAGTCCCGACCGGGCGTTCTGACCGACTGATTTTCTTTGCGTACGTGAGCGTGTACGTTCCGGTAGTCGCGTCGCTCCGATACGGCTATCAGTCTGCCGCCGCCACCTCGACACGCGCGGCCAACACCCGGTCAGACCGTACGCGAGACGCGTGGGATGACCGACCGGCCTCCTACCGCGCGACATTTCGACGCCGCCAGCGGCGGCGCTCGCGTTCGTCGTGAATCCGGACCACCACTTATGGACTGTCGAGATATGAAACCGCATGACGAGGAGCGTTCAGTTCGACGACCTTTTATGTACCCGGGGCATTCGTAGAAATACGCAGAGGCGGCCCGGGACGCCCCGGGCGGCCACTTTCCGAACGCCCACCACGACCGGCCCCGTCTCGGGTCGCGTGGGTGCTAACCGCACTCACGGCCGCACCCGAGACGACGGCCTTAAGTGGTCCAAGGCATTTCGGAATAATGCGAACGACACACCGCGATCGCGGGCGGTTCAACCCCGTCCGCAATCGGACTTCGCCACCTCCCGACTTCGGTCGGGAACCGAGGACGAACCGAGGCCCTTAAGGCCTTCACCGTCCTACACTGAAGTCCGAAAGACATGAGGATTCCACCCCTGCGGTCCGCCGTACAGATGGAATCTGATGTTAGCCTTGGTAGTTCGGTGACACCCGATCGGTGTCGTCGAATGCCACAACGGACCAAGCAATACTGGTGATTCCGCTCTCTCTGAGAGCGAAATCCCGCCACCCCCTGGCCCTCTGGGCCAGGAACATTCCGGTTGATCCTGCCGGAGGTCATTGCTATCGGAGTCCGATTTAGCCATGCTAGTCGTGCGAGTTCAGACTCGCGGCAAATAGCTCAGTAACACGTGGTCAAGCTACCCTGCAGAGAAGGATATCCTCGGGAAACTGAGGCCAATACTTC